>JBFWJG010000055.1:0-13516 GCA_050253335.1 Deferribacterales bacterium
GGCAGGAACATTTCAAAAGAGGCTACGAAGTGGTCTACGGCCCCGCGATCCTTAAATCCGATATGTGGAAGCGCTCCGGTCACTACGACAACTACGGCGAGAATATGTACTTCACAAAGATTGACGATGTGGAATTCGGCATAAAACCCATGAACTGCGTCAACCATATAATGGTGTACAAGTCAGACCTGAGAAGCTACCGTGACCTGCCTCTCAAGCTTTTCGAACTCGGAACGGTTCACAGGCACGAGAAATCCGGCGTTCTTCACGGACTTATGCGTGTGCGCGCCTTCACTCAGGATGACGCCCACGTTTTCTGCACGCCGGAACAGCTTAACGATGAAATTGTCAAAATCATAGACTTCGTGACGGATGTAATGAGTGTTTTCGGCTTCGAGTTTGAGATTGAGGTTTCAACCAAGCCCGAAAAATACATAGGCAGTGACGACAACTGGGAAAAAGCCACGACAGCGCTTTTCGAAGCTCTGAAAATCAAGGATCTTCCCTATCAGATTAACGAAGGGGACGGCGCTTTCTACGGCCCCAAAATCGACATTAAGCTGAAAGACGCTATCGGCCGTTTCTGGCAGTGCGCGACAATTCAGGCGGATTTCAACCTGCCCGAACGTTTTGACCTCTCCTACATCGGCGAGGACGGGCAGAAGCACAGACCGATCATGCTCCACAGAGTTATTCTCGGTTCTGTGGACAGATTTATCGGTGTACTCACCGAACATTTCGCGGGCAGCTTCCCTCTGTGGATAGCGCCTGTTCAGGTAAGGGTGATGAACATCACCGATGATTCTCTTGAAATGTGCAAAAAAACGGAAGCCGCTCTCAGGGCGGAAGGTTTCCGTGTGGAAGGGGATTACAGGAACGAGAAAATCAACCTTAAAATCCGTGAAGCACAGCTTGAGAAAATCCCCCACATGATTATTCTCGGCAAAAACGAAGTGGAAAACGGCACTCTCACTGTAAGGTTAAGAGACGGAGAAAATAAAAATAATCTTGATCTTTCCGCTTATATTGGTGTATTAAGAGGGCTTGACATAGATAAGTCACTTGAATTATGGAGGTGAGTCATACGCGGCAGGCAACAGCAATCGCTCGACAGAGAAAGGATGAACGAAGAAATAACTTCTTCTGAAGTAAGGTTAATACTTGATGACGGCAGTCAAAGAGGAGTAGTACCGATAAAGGAGGCTCTGGCTCTTGCAGCCGAAGCCGGGCTTGATCTCGTCGAGGTATCAGCAAGTGCGACACCTCCCGTTTGCCGTGTCATGGACTTCAGCAAATATAAGTTCGAGAAGAATAAGAAAGATCGTGAGGCGCGCAAAAAACAGCGCCAGAATCAGATCGAAACAAAAGAAATCAAATTCCGTCCGAAGATAGAAGATCATGACTACCAGACGAAGCTGAGGCACATCAGACGTTTCCTTGAAGAAGGAGACAAGGTCAAGCTTGTGATTCGTTTCAGAGGCAGAGAAATGATGTTTCAGGACAGCGGAACGGAATTGTTAAAGAGAGTGACGGAGGACGTCACAGGCTTAGGAGTCGTGGAAAAGACACCTGAGATGCAGGGTCGTCAGCAGGTGATGATCATTTCGCCTGTTAACAACTAATTTTCGGAGGTAGGCTAATGCCTAAGATGAAAACCCATAAGGGCGCTGTCAAAAGATTTAAAGTAACCGGCAGCGGAAAGGTTAAGTACAAAAAAGGCTTTTTGAGGCACATCCTCACCTCAAAAAGCAGCGGAAGAAAGCGCGCATTGCGCCACCCTGGCATCCTTGAAGGACAAGACGCAGCAAATATCAAAAAACTGCTGCCGTACGCTTAATGTAAGGAGGACGAACAGTGCCAAGAGCAAAAGGCGGGGTCAAAGCCCGCAAACGTCACAAAAAATGGCTTGAGGTCTCCAAAGGCTTTCAGGGCGCAGCGAACAATGTCTACAAAAAAAGCCGCGAGCAGGGCGAACGCGCTCTTGCTGAGGCTTACAAAGGCAGAAAACGCAGAAAACGCGACTTCAGAACTCTTTGGATCATAAGGATCGGAGCCGCCGTAAGACAATACGGCCTCAGCTACAGCACCTTCATCGGCAAGCTGAAAGAGAAGAACATCACCCTCGACAGGAAATCGCTTTCTGAAATGGCTATTAAAAGCCCCGAACAGTTTGAGCAGCTTGTTAAACAGGTAAACGCTTAGCGATCAGACCTGTTTGAAAGCTGCTCAAAAGTAGCGAAGGCGGGTTGAACCCAACTGAGCGTGTCTGCAAAAAGACAGAATGTACTTTTTACAGCGGTAAATTAAGAGGCAGCTTGTTAAACAGGTAAACGCTTAGTATTAAGGTTTTATCTGTAGAAGGATACGAAAAAGGGAAATCCTGATCAGGGTTTCCCTTTTTTTGTGTAAAAATACATGGCTGTATTTTCGCCGTGCGCAGCGAAGCCGTGTTTACCACGGCGCGAGCGTGTACAAAAATCCGACAGGACGTGCGGATTTTTGCGGCAAATCAGATACGAAAAAAGGGAAACCCTGATCAGGGTTTCCCTTTTTTTGTGCCGGAGCACGTCATTCTGAGCGTCAGCGAAGAATCTCACTGCCGCGAGCAAATCAGTTCTGTGTTTCTGAGATTCTTCACCCTTCGGGTTCAGAATGACGCTTCGACTGAGGTCATTCTGAGCGATTGCTCTAATTTATATTGCCCTCTTTAGGTATTTAATATAACATGGTTCTATATGGAGGAGCTATGGGCAATTCTGAAATAATCATCGAGAAAAACAATCATAAAGGCTATATCACCCTGAACCGCACTGCGGAGAACAATGCGTTCGGCATAGAGTTTGCGGTGCTCCTTAATCAGGCGCTCAAGGATTTTGACAATGATGATGAAGTCCGGGTGGTCATCATACGCAACAACGGGAAGCATTTTTCCGTCGGCATTGACCTGAAAGTTCTGGAAAGTGTTGAGGATGAAAAGCTTCTGGAGTTCATAGCCCTGATGGATATGCATAATCACACCATTGCGAACATGAAGAAGCCGGTTATTTCCTCCGTAAAAGGTTACTGCGTGGCAAACGGCGCGGGGTTGAGCTTCGCCTGCGACCTTACTGTTGCCGCTCAGTCCGCTGTGTTCGGCACTACGGCTGTCAACGTAGGGCTTATCTGCACCGGCCCCGGCATTCCGCTGACCAAGAACATCGGCAAAAAGAAAGCGATGGAAATGGTGCTTCTGGGCGAAAGGTTCACAGCAGAGATGATGCATGGGATGGGGCTTGTGAACTGGGTTGTGCCGGATGATGAACTGGAAAAAAAGACAGATGAGATAGCCGATGCCATAGCCGCAAAAAGCCCTCTGGCGGTTTCAGCGGGAAAAAGAGGAATCAGCGGTTCATACGACATGGGTTACCATGCGGCTATAGATAACGGAACGAGAGTTTTTGCCGAACTCTGCGCAACTGAAGACGCGGCGGAAGGGATAAGGGCGTTCCTTGAAAAAAGAAAAGCGGAGTGGAAACTGCGCTGAAGCAGTGTTAAGCAGGATCACTGAAGTAATAAAACTGAAACTGCCGCTGTTTTCAGGGGTTAGTTACGGATTTGTTATGTGTCAGAAAGGGAAGCCGCTGCGGGCTTCCCTATCAAGTTATTTAATGTAATACGGAAAATTGCCGGAATTGTATTAAACTACATTCCTTTAACCACAGCGAAATAGCCGTTGTAGTTTATCACAGCCCAGACTGTGTTTGTTGCCGTGTCAACGCCCCAAGTGCCGAGCTTATCCCCTTCCTGCCAAGCGCGCTGAACAAATGTATTGCCTCCGCCGAAATTCTGATCAACAGCATTTATCCATGTGCCGTCATCGTCATTTGTTGCGATGCCGAATTTGCCACCGGCAATCTCAGAGGAACTTACTTTTGATGAGTCATAGCTCATTGAGAGTGTAAATACATCAGTCTGTTCGCTCCCCATGGTATAAGTCATACCGTTCAGGAAGAAAATTTCACTCAGTGAGTCCTGCGGAGTAAGCCAGCCGGTGTTTACATGAAGATTAAATCTGCGCCCGGAAGCTGTTTCCTGCTGGAGGTTGCCGTTTTTACCGTTGATTATTTTTGCGTTGGTTCCGCCTGTGCTTGTGGAATCAACTACTGTGAGGCTGCCCCCCTGAGCGATGATATATTCTTCTCCGTTGAGGCTGTAGCCGAAGGTCTCTTTCTTGGTGAAGTTCATTGTGGGAGTGGTGGTGAAGCTGTCTTCCGTATATGCGGGTGATGAGTAGAAGTCCACGGTGACAACGGGCCCGTCAACGGTGAAGATATAATAGCCTACGGAATAAAGCTCCTGAGCTACGTTCTTCTGCCGTATGCCTCCCCAGAGGAGTGCATCGTTTGATTTGTTGACAGGTGTAAGTCCGTATGCTGCTGCGGTGCTTTCAACATCGCTTCCCGGTGTATAGAATTTTGAGCTGTTGGAAACACAGACAAGCTGCTGAACCTTTGCAGTGGAACCGTCTTTGGTGTAGACAAGGCTTCTGTCATGCATATGGTCGTGCCCGTTTATGTGGAAGCGCACTCCGTTTTGTTCAAGGCTGGTGATATAGTCGTCAAGGCCGGGTGAGTCAAAAGTTGTAAAATCAGGTGCGGTTACATCGTTCACAGTGTAACCGAACATATTGTCAATGTGATCCTGCGTTAGCAGTCCTTTGTGAGCAAAGCAGAATGCATGTGTGCCGGAGCTTCTGCCGGCAAGCTGTGCGTCTATCCAGCTCTGCTGAAATCTGATGGGATTTGAAGTGGTTTCAACTGCGTTTATCACGGGCGTTGTGTCGTGTGAAAGCCCGTCTTCGCCTTTGAAGTGATCAAGAAGGACAAAGCGGACATTTTCATAATCGAAAGAGTAGGAGAGTCCGGTCATGTCATCCGTTTCAGCAGCGGAAGGGCTTGAGAAGTTTCTGCCTAATGTGAATTCGTTGGTGTTTGTTCTGACAATTTCAGGCAGCCAGTTTATGTCAGGGTTTACTGCTGAATAGGCATCAGACTGAACGGAGTAAACGTTGTGCACTCCGCCGATTGTCTGAGGAAAAAAGCTGCGGAACTGTGCAGCAGCCGCAGCAGAGTCATCATGATTTCCTCTCAGGGGGAAAAAGCCTATGCCTTCGTTATAAAGCCTCTGAGCATAACGCGCTCTTACTCCGAAACCGTCAAACGGAGTGTAATTGACAGTTGTATCTGTTGGGACATGTTTTGCTGTGAAGTTTTGTTTGGCATCATCAGTGAGGTCGCCCACTGCCACAACAAGCTTGACTCCGTGCCTAACAAATTCGTCATTAAGGCTGTTGATTATGTCCACTGCTGTTGATGCGGGGTTTTTACCGTCATCATCTTTTGTCCACTGGGTATCGGAAATGATGCCGAACTTCCATGCTCCGCTTGTGGGGAGTACTGCTCTGGGAGCAGCGGGTCTGTCCGGAGTATCAGAACCGGATGAACCGCCGCAGCCTACTGTCATTCCCACAGCGGCGGCACTCATTGCCGTTGCTGAGAGTTTAAGGAACTGGCGTCTGCCCAGTCCGGTGTTCTTTTCATTTTTCTGTGACATATATATCCTCCGCAAAATATTGCTAAGGTAATATGAAACCTCGGAATCAGAAAAATGTTGTGCATAATGATAATAAATGTCAGGAAGTGTCAGGTTTTGTTAATGCCCACACAGACATTTCCCAAAATAATTCCTTGCCATTTTGCACCTGTTTTTAATATCATGCTTGTTCTAATGATTTTGCGAAATAAAGCGGAGAACGATAAATGCAGCTCGACATAAGCGGACTCGACAGTTACAGGACGGAGATTGCTCAGGCAGCCTCTCTTGATGCCCTGTATCAGGTGAAAGTGAAATATCTCGGTAAAAACGGGCTAATAAGCAACCTTAACAGACAGCTCAAGGATATATCCTCCCATGAGGATAAAAAAGAGGCGGGAACGAAAATAGGCGCCCTCCGTGCGGATTTCGAAGCCCTGCACGATGCCAGAGAGCTTGAGCTTAAAAGCGCCGAGAAAAACGCCAGACTCACCGGTGAATCTCTGGACATAACACTCCCCGGCCTTCCTTTTACATCTGGAAGCATACATCCTGTCACCAGAGTTTTTGACGAGATAGTGGATATTTTCAGCGCCATGGGTTTCGAAGTGGCCATAGGGCCGGAGGTCGAGCATGACTTCTATAACTTCGAGGCGCTCAACATCCCCAAAGAGCACCCCGCAAGAGACATGCAGGACACGTTTTACATAACAGATGAAATACTTATGCGCACGCACACTTCCCCCGTGCAGGTGCGTACAATGCTGAAAAACAAGCCTCCTGTGAAGATAATCGCCCCCGGAAAGGTTTACCGCTGTGACAGCGACATCACCCACACGCCCATGTTCCATCAGGTTGAGGGGCTCCTTGTGGATGAAAGAACCACCTTCGGCGATCTGAAAGGGATTCTCACCGTATTTATACAGAAGATGTTCGGCGATAACGTGCCCGTGCGCTTCCGCCCCAGCTTCTTCCCCTTCACTGAGCCCAGCGCAGAGGTGGATATGGGATGCGTAATCTGCGGAAGCAAGGGATGCCGTGTGTGCAAACAGACCGGCTGGCTTGAAATCCTCGGCTGCGGAATGGTTGACCCTGCCGTGTTCAAGCATGTGGACTATGATTCGGAAAAATACAGAGGCTTCGCCTTCGGTATGGGTATCGAGCGTATCGCCATGCTGAAATACGGCATAGACGATTTACGCCTCTTCTTTGAGAATCACCTTAAATTTTTGAGGCAGTTTTAGAATCCCACGGAAGGGATTCCGCCGTGCGGAGCGAAGACGCACTCTGTGCGGCGCGAGCGTGTGAGTAAAAAACACAGGATGTAGTTTTTTACGAACTATTGTAAAAATAAGAGAATCACCTTAAATTTTTGAGGCAGTTCTAGGAGTTAATATAATGAAAGTCTGCGTAAGCTGGTTAAATGAATTTGTAGATATATCAGGCATAGAAATAAATGACCTCTGCCACAGGCTCACCATGGCAGGGCTTGAGATCGAAGGGGTACATAAATCCGAAAGGGCTGAAAACACCGTAGTTGCGAAGGTTCTCCACCGTGAGAAACACCCCGATGCCGACAAGCTCTCCCTTTGCAGAGTTACGGACGGAACAGAGGAATATCAGGTTGTCTGCGGTGCGCCGAACGTTGCGGCTGGGCAGACTATCCCTTTTGCCAAAATAGATGCCGTTCTCCCCGGCAATTTCAAAATCAAGAGAGCAAAAATCCGCGGAATAGAATCCTGCGGGATGATCTGCTCCGAGGCTGAACTCGGTCTGGCGGAAAAGTCGGACGGAATAATGCCTCTGCCCGAATCTCTCCCCCTCGGTGCGGACATAAACGAGATTCTCGGTCTGGGCGATACAGTGCTTGAGGTGTCCATAACTCCTAACAGGTCGGACTGCCTCAGCGTTGTGGGCATTGCCCGTGAAATCGCCGCCATATACGGCCGCCCTCTGAAAACAAAGGAATTCAAGCTTGAGGAAACGGCTGATGCCGCTTCAAACTACTCATATGTAAAAGTTAATGATGAAGAAAAATGCCCTGTTTATCTCGGCAGGGTGATAAAAGGCGTTAAAATCGCCCCGTCCCCCCTCTGGGTGCAGAACAGACTGCGCGCCGCAGGCGTGCGCCCCATAAACAACGTTGTGGATGTAACCAACTACGTTATGTTCGAGTACGGTCAGCCGCTCCATACATTTGATCTGCGCATGATAAAAAACGGCATAATAGTCCGCAACGCCGCAGAAGGCGAAAAGCTTCTCACCCTTGATGAAAAGGAGAGGGTGCTGAAAGATTACATGCTTCTCATCTGCGATGAGGAAAAAGCGCTTGCAGTGGCCGGAATCATGGGCGGCGAACATTCGGGCATAAGTGACGACACCACGGATGTTTTCCTTGAGTGCGCATATTTCAAACCCGAAAGCACACGCCTCACCGCCAGAAGGCTCGGCATGCAGACCGATTCATCCTACAGATACGAAAGGGGAATCGACCCTGTAAACACAATCCGCATGGTAGACTACGCGGCAAGCCTTCTTGCCTCATTCGCAGGCGGCTCAGTTTGCAGGGGCGTTCTTTCCAATGACTATAAAAAAGTTACCAAGCCCGAAGTTGTGTTCACACCCGAAAAGGTAAATGCTCTCCTCGGCACAGATATAAGTACAGATGAAATGCTGAAAATCCTCGCCTCCGTGGGGATGGATGCAGAAAAATGCTCGGAAGGCTACAAAGTCTCATCCCCTTCATGGAGGGTGGACATCGAAAGATGGCAGGATGTGGCGGAAGAAGTTGCAAGGCTTTACGGCTATGACAACATCAAGGCAACCGTGCCTCTCATCCCCGCTGACAGTGACAGGCTCATGCCTCTGCTCACGCATAAAAGACTGCTCCAGAACAAGCTCGCCTCACTCGGCTTTTCCGAGGCGGTGAACTATTCCTTCATGAGCGACAAATTTTTAAGCATCTTTGATGATAAAGAACGCTTCGTAATCCTCAAAAACCCCATTTCAGAGGATATGAACGCACTCCGCACATACGTTTTCCCCGGCGTTGTATCAACCATACTCTACAATGTAAACCGCGGAGCAAAAGCGGCTAATATATTCGAAATATCATCAGTTTACATAAAAGACGGTGAAGGCATCCCCCATCAGGAAACAAGGCTCGCCTTTGCTGTTTACGGCGGTTACTGGGGTCTCTCATGGAACACCAAGCCCGTTGAGGAAGCTTTCTACGCCGTTAAGGGCATGGTGGAAAACATTCTCGCCGGCTATAACCTCGGCAAAGTAAGCTATGTCCGTTCCGAAAGGGCGTTCATGCATCCCGGCAAATCCGCCGAAATAATGCTGGACGGCGAATCTCTCGGCTTCTTCGGTGAGCTCCACCCCGACACTCTTGAGGCTGTGGATTCCGATCAGCCCTTATGTGTCTGCGAGATTTTCCTTGAAAAACTCCTCGCAAAAGGGCTTGATAAAAAGAAATATTCCAAGTTCTCCAAACTGCCCACAGTGTTTAAGGATTTCTCCATCGCCGTGTCAAAGTCAGTCCGCTCTGCGGATATAACAGATGCGGTATCAAAAGAGAGCAAACTCATTGAAAGCGTTACCCTCTTTGATACCTACTCCGGCAAAGGGCTTGGAGAAGACGAGATAAGCCTCGCGTTCAGAATCTTCTTCTCAGACCCTGAAAAAACTCTGACGGATGAGGAAACCAACGCCGTTCTCAGAAACGCCATAGCAAAACTGGAAAAAGACTTCGGCGCAAGACTGCGTTAAAGTAATTTGGATTTTTTGATCTCAGGTTTCAGAAGTATGCAAATATTTTCAGGGGAACTTTTTAGGAACAAAGTTCCCCTGAAACCCCTCAAAAACTCAGCTTCTTTTTTAAATTAATTTCGGAGGATTATAAGTGATTAGAGTCGAATTCAGCGACGGCAGGGCAGAGGAAGTCTCCCCCGCTCCGCTTAAAGATATATTAAAAAAGCTCAACCTGAAGGAGTCGACCACCCTTGTGACAAGGGACGGCGAGCTTCTTACCCATGATATTCATGTTTACAGCGGGCAGACGATCAAAATCATAAACGTTGTGAGCGGCGGCTGATGAAGTGTGTGAAATGTAAGGGCGATGCGGTGATAAACATCCGCAGAGCCAATGCCGCCTTCTGCAAAGAGCATTTTAATGAGTATTTCATTGAGCAGACACTGAAATCCATCAAGCAATATAAAATGTTCCGCAAGACAGACAAGATCATGGTTTGTGTCTCCGGCGGGAAGGACAGCCTTGTTCTCTGGCATGTGCTCCACAATCTCGGATGCGATGTAACCGGAATGTATGTTGATCTTGGAATAAACGGATATTCAGACCGCTCAAAGGATAAGGTAACAGCCTTTGCCGAAAAATTCGGGCTGAAATCGATAATAGTCGATCTCCGTGAGAAGGGGCATCCTGTTCCTTTTGCCGCCAGAAGGGCAAAAAGGGAGGACTGCGCAGTTTGCGGAACAATCAAGAGATACTATTTCAACAAAACAGCATACGACGGCGGGTTTGATGTGGTTGCGACAGGGCATAATCTGGATGATGAATCCTCCCGCCTTCTGGCAAACATAATGCACTGGCATGATGAATACATGGACAACACCTACCCTGTGCTCCCTGCCGGAGGAAACACGCTGAAAAAGAAGGTGAAGCCCCTTGTGCGCCTCACCGAGAGGGAAACAGCGGCATTTGCCATCCTCAACGGAATAGACTATGTCATGGAGGAGTGCCCCATGAGTAAGGGCGCAACAAGCCTTATTTTCAAGGAGGCGCTCAGTACAATCGAAGAAAATATGCCCGGCACCGAGATTTTCTTTTATACAAAGTTTCTCGACAGGGTTAAGGATAAAGACCGCTCAAAAGCAAATCAGGAAGAAATGAAAATATGTCAGACCTGCGGAATGGAATCCTTCATGGATAAATGCACATTCTGCCGTCTGGTGGAGAAAGTTAAATGAATAAAATAGAATACGGAACCAACGTCATTCTTATTGACGAGGAAAGAGGCAAGCGCCACATGACCAAGCTGCGTGAGGGGCTGCGCTTCACCACTCAGTACGGCTTCATAGAGCATGACGAAATAGTGAAAGTGCTGGACGGCGGAATAATCACCGCTTCAAAGGGTGTCCGCTACAGGGTGCTCAAACCCACTTACATCGACTACATTATGAACATCAAGCGCCGCGCGCAGATCATTTATCCGAAAGACACAGCGGCAATGCTCATGGAGGGGGATATATACCCCGGGCTTAATGTTCTTGAGGCTGGAGTGGGGCAGGGCGCGCTTTCCATAGCTATCCTCCGCGCGCTCGGCAGGCAGGGAACGCTGACCAGCTACGAACTCCGTGAGGATTTTGCGGGGGATGCGGCAAAATTTATAGCTGAGTTTTACGGCGATGCGCCCAACCACGATATTCAGGTTCGCAACATATATGAAGGCATAGACGGTGAGTACGACAGGGTTCTGCTTGATCTGCCCGAACCTTGGCAGGTTGTTCCGCATCTTGAGACAGGGCTTCGTCAGGGCGGGCTTCTTGTTTGTTATCTGCCTACAATCCTTCAGGTTAAGTCATGCGTGGATGCACTGCGTGAGGCGGGCTGTTTCGATGAGATAAACTCTTTCGAGCTTATCAAACGCCCGTGGAAGGTGGACGGCAGGTCTGTAAGGCCTGAGATGTGGACATTCAACCACAGTGCATTCATAATAACCTGCCGCAAGGTGGAGAAAATGATGCCCAAAGTGAAGGCGGAAAAAGCTGAAGTTTCGGAAGAGCTTGAAGAAAATTACGAAATACCCGAAGAGGAATAGAAAAGGACAAAGGGGCGGTGAAACGGTTTACCGCTCCTGCTGTTCCCCGCTTCGGCGAAGTTTAATCCGGTAGCCTGCCATCTGTCCTATTATGCTCATCACCAGAAACAGCGGTGCATACGCCCACGGCGTGTGCGTGCTTATCCTTATAACAGCAACGAAAACAATCGGTATATGTATGCAGGCGAACCATGGAAGCGAAAACCTTCTGGTGAAGCGTCTGAGATAACCGAACGGCAGGTTCAGAATCACCGCCGCAATACATATAAGAGCTATTATGCCTTGAATGTCTGTCATGGTTAATATATATGTGCATAATACGGATAAGTAAACGGAAATGTTGTAAATAAATGTTGCCGCGAAACACGCGGCGGGGCGGATTCAGGTGAAAATTCTTCTCATCGGCCTTGGCGGTTTTTTAGGAGCAGTAGCAAGATACGGAGTGTCAAAGGCTTCACTATTTATAATGGGCGGCCGTTTCCCTCTGGGAACATTCTTTGTAAACGTATCAGGCTCATTCCTCCTCGGCTGTGTTATGGGTTCGCTTTTCTTCCGGAGCACATCGGGCGAAAACCTGCGGCTGCTTATCGGAACCGGTTTTCTCGGCGCCTTCACAACCTTTTCAACCTTCAGTGTTGAGACAATCCTGCTTTTTGACGAAGGCAGATATCTTGCCGGTTCGGCAAACGTATTCGCAAATCTCTTTTTAAGCCTGGCTGCCGCTCTTGTCGGCATGTGGCTTGTGAAACAATAGGAGCATATATAATGGGCGGAAGCATATTCGGCAGAAATTTCAGAATAGCAACTTTCGGCGAAAGCCACGGGAAGTCGGTCGGTGTCGTGCTGGACGGATGTCCTGCGGGGCTGGAACTCACTGAGGATGATGTGCAGATTGAACTGAACCGCCGCCGTCCGGGGCAGAGCGATGTCAGCACTCCGAGGGATGAAAAGGACAGGGTGGAGTTCCACAGCGGAATATTCGAGGGCAAAACCACAGGCCACCCTATAATGATGCTTGTATATAATGAGAACCAGAGGTCAAAGGACTACAGCGAGGTCAAGGATCTCTTCCGCCCGGGGCACGCCGATTTCACATACACTTCCAAATACGGTCTGCGTGACTACAGAGGCGGCGGCAGAAGCTCCGCAAGGGAGACAATAGGGCGAGTATGCGCCGGTGCGGTTGCCAGAAAGCTTCTTGCGCGGAAAGGGATAAGCATCACAGCCCATGTAAAGCAGGTGGGAGATGTCAGAGCCGTTGAGTTTGACGCGGACTTCATCGAAAAAAATCCGGTTAGATGCGCAGACAGAAACGTTGCGGAAAAGATGAGAAGTCTTATATTAAGTATTTCGGAACAAGGCGACTCCATAGGAGCGGTTGTTGAAGTTATTATAAAGGGTGTACCCGTGGGAATCGGCGAGCCCGTTTTCGATCGGATCGAGGCGGAGCTGGCAAAGGCAATCCTTTCAATACCTGCCGTAAAGGGAATAGAGTTCGGCAGGGGTTTTGAAGCGGCAACTCTCAGAGGAAGCGAAAACAACGATGAAATATCGAAATACGGCTTCCTTTCCAATAATGCGGGCGGAACCCTCGGCGGTATCACAACAGGTCAGGACATTGTTTTCCGTTTCCCTGTAAAGCCAGCATCATCAATAACCGTACCCAAGAAAACAATTGATCTCTTCGGAAACGAGAGGGAGATAATCACCAGAGGGAGGCATGACGCATGTGTCGCCCCCAGAGTTGTCCCTGTCGCGGAAGCCATGTCGGCGCTTGTTCTGGCGGATATGATGATGACTGATAACGCGGGCAGGAATCTTTTTTAAATTTTCTTTAAAAAGATGTTGACTTAATCCTGCCGTTTTCGTATAACAACCTTCCGCTGAGAGCCGGACTTGAATGTCGCGGAGAGCAGCGGAAAAGTTTAAAGAGTTAAGTTGTTTCACAAGAGAATATGCCGCGGAAAAGGTAAGCAAAACTTTTTAAAAAAGTAGTTGACATCTTTAGCGGAATTTCTTATAACTACCTTCCCTTGGTGATGAGCTTTTTGGTTTTGAGCTGAGCGGGAAGTTGTTTGAAAGAGAATTTTGCTGAGGGTTTT
>JBFWJG010000056.1:0-12640 GCA_050253335.1 Deferribacterales bacterium
TAAATAAAATAATTCTTCTCAGCCATTACGGATATGACAATGTTCGTGATTTGGCAAGAGAGGTCAGAGGCATTGACGTTATTGTTGACGGCGACTCCCATACTCTTCTCGGCGATTTTGATGACTTAGGACTCACTGCGTCCGGTTCATATCCGACCATGGAGGCATCTTTGACCGGAGAGCCTGTCTGCATTGTTCAGGCATGGCAGTACAGTTATGTTGTGGGCGACTTAGACGTTGCAATGGACAAGGATGGGCGGGTTACCAGCTGCCTCGGAAATCCGGTGCTCCTCGTTGGCGATATTTTGAGTGTATCAAACCCTACATCATTGTTCGCAGCGTCTGCTGCCGATAATCAGACAATCATCGACGCAATCAACGCCAATCCTAATGTCGAAATTGTTGATGAAGATACATCTGTGACGGCAGTTATAAGCGAGTATTCCGATGAAGTTCAGGAAATGAAAACTATGGTTATAGGCAGAGCAGGCGAGGATCTGCTTCATAACAGGATTCCCGGTGTAGCTTATAACGGCGTAAATCTCCCCCTCGGTTCAGATATAGCTCCGATAGTTGCCAAAGGATTTCTCGAACTGGCTCTCAGAGCTGACGTATGTATTCAAAATGCGGGCGGAGTGAGGATAAGCATAGAAGGAGATACGGATATATCCTATGATACCGCATATACTCTTCTGCCTTTTGCGAACACCCTTTTTGAAATAGAAATGTACGGTTCGGAAATCAAATCAGTGCTTGAAGACGCGGTTGATTTTGCCGTAGCCGGAGCCTCTTCAGGAGCATTCCCCTACTCTTACGGACTGAGATATGATGTTAACGCAGGAAATGAATTCGGTAACAGAATACTCAACCTTGAAGTAAGAGACAGGACAACCGGCACATGGTCACTGATAGATGAAAATGAAATGTATGTTGTGGTTACAAACTCATTTACAGCAAGCGGTCAGGACGGCTACACGACATTTAAGACAGTTCAGGATCAAAGAGGACTGGGTGTGGATACTTTCCTTGACTATGCAATGTCGTTTGTCAATTATGTGGAAATGGAAACTGCGGCAGGGAATGATATTATGAAGCTTCCCGCTTCGGAACACCCTATAAAAAGCTATACGCCGGCAGTTGATTAATAATTTAAATCTGATATAAATTAAAAGCCCGTGAGATTCGTTTCTCACGGGCTTTTTTATTGCCAAATCATGTGAAGATATATAATAATTCTCTCCTATGAATCTTTTATCCATTGAGAAACTTAAAAAGAACTACGGCGACAGGACAATATTCGAGAATGTAACCTTCGGGCTGAACGAGGGCGATAAAGCCGCCATAATAGGCATAAACGGCAGCGGCAAATCAACTCTGCTTAAAATTATCGCAGGGCTTGAAGAGGCTGACGGCGGAAATATTGCCATAAATAAATCGTGTGTCATAAATTATTTATCGCAGTTACCTGATGTATTGCCTCATGTCAGTGTGATCGACTATATCTTCAAGTCCGACACGCCGACAATGCGCCTTATAAAGCGCTATGAGCAGCTCTGCCACACAGACAGCCCTGAACTGCACAAGCTCATGGCAGAACTGGACGCGAAAAACGCATGGGGCTATGAGTACAGCGTAAAATCTGTTCTGGGCGAGCTTGGCATCCATGACTACAACATGAAAATGGGCGAGCTCTCCGGCGGCATGGCGAAAAAGGTCTCACTCGCTCAGGCGCTCATTGACGAAGGCAGTCTGCTCATACTGGACGAGCCGACCAACCATCTTGACATAGACACTGTGGAGTGGCTCCAGAACCATCTGGAAACCACAAAAAAGGCTGTTCTGCTTGTAACCCACGACAGATACTTCCTTGATAATGTCTGTAACGTTATTTTTGAGATAGACGAAGGCAGATTCACCCGATATGACGGCAACTACTCATTTTATCTGGAAAAGAAAGCAGAAGCCGAAGCCCACGAACAGCGCAGGCAGGACAGGCTGGCCAACATTCTCCGCAATGAGCTTGTATGGCTGCGCAGAAGTCCCAAAGCACGCACCACCAAGCAGAAGGCAAGGATAGACCGTGCGGCGGTTATTCAGGACAGCATTGTCCGCAAAACGGAAAAGGAGCTTGAACTCAAGACCCTCGGACGCAGGCTCGGCGGCAAAATACTTGACCTTAAAGATGTTTCCAAAGCATACGGGGATAAGGTTCTGTTCCGTGATTTCAGCTACTCCTTCAAAAAAGGGGAAAAACTGGGGATCGCAGGGGCAAACGGAAGCGGGAAATCAACCTTCCTGCGCATTCTCACCGGAGAGGAAGCACCGGACAGCGGAACTGTGGACATTGGAGTAAACACATTTTTCGGAGTGTTTGATCAGCACAGCAAAGAGCTTGACCCTGAGATGAAAGTTATTCAATATATTGAGGAAACAGCGAAAAATATCAAGCTGGACAACGGACTTACCCTGTCCGCCACACTGATGCTTGAGCGCTTCCTTTTCCCGAAGGACAGCCACTACCGCCCGATCAGCAAGCTTTCCGGCGGTGAAAAACGCAGACTGCATCTTGTAAACGAGCTTATCAAGAATCCTAACTTCATCATTCTGGATGAACCGACGAACGACCTTGATATACAGACCCTGAGCGTGCTTGAGGATTTCCTTGAGGATTTCGGCGGCTGTGCCGTTGTGGTTTCCCATGACAGATACTTCATGGACAGAGTCTGCGACACCATGTTTATCTTCAAGGGTGACGGCGTGTTTGAGCACTTCCCCGGCAGTTATTCCAACTGGCTGGAATCCCGAACCAAGGTAAAAGATAAACCCGCGGAAAAGAAGGAAGCCCCAAAACCTGTGCAGGAGAAGAAGCGTAAGCTCTCATACGCAGAAAAAAAAGAATATGAAGGCATAGAGGCCGAAATAAGCCGTCTTGAGGGCGAACTGGCGGACATGACGGCGGAGCTTGAAAAAGGCGGAAGCGATTACTCCCGCCTTGCGGAACTTCAGCAGAAGATAGATGAAACGGAAACAGAGCTCCTCGAAAAAATGGAACGCTGGGAGTATTTAAGCGGGTTGGAATAACCCGCCTTATTTAATCATCGCCGTCATCATCCCCAAGTTCCTTGAGTTTGCTTTCGTATTTTGCCGATTCAAACTCAAAGTCCTCTGTGGCTGTCTCAAGCTGAGTGAAAAGCTTCTCTATTTCCGCTTCCCATTCCGTAAGCTCCTTTGAGAGCGAGCTTATTTTAGCGGTGTCCCCGTTTTCGGAAGCCGCCACGAGAAGGCTGTTTATATCCGCCACTCTTTTTTCGGCGGTTTCTATGGCAGTTTCAGTGTCACGGACTTTCTTTTCAAGGGGAGCAACCACCCTGCTTTTCTCGCTAAGGAGATCGGAGCGGCGTTTTCTCAGCTCCTTTTTTGTCAGCCTGCCCTGAGAAGTTGTCTTTTTTTTGGGCTTTTCAAACTGCTCATCCTCGTCCCAGCCCTCTTTTTCAAGGAATTCGGCGTATGTGCCTTCAAAAACGCTTATGCTGTTGTTTTTGAATACAATAAGCCTGTCCGCCAGAGCGTGGAGAAACATCTCGTTGTGGGTGATGAGTAGCAGAGTTCCCGGGAATTCGTCCAGAGCCTCAAGGAGCGAATCGCAGGACTGCATGTCAAGGTGGTTCGTAGGTTCATCCAGCATAAGGAAGTTCAGCGGCTGTGCAAGGAGCTTGCCGAGCATCACCCTGCTTTTCTCCCCGCCGGAGAGAACGCCTATCTTTTTAAGCGCCGAATCCCCTTCAAACATCATTATTCCGGCGATATTTCTGGCTCTCTGCCTGTCCACATCCGGCGCGGTCTGGAGGAGTTCCTCCTCTATTGTGCGCCTGTCGTCCAGAGTTTTTATATTTGTCTGCTCATAAAAACCTTTTTCTATGCCTGGCCCGTAGTAAACCTCACCAGCGTCAGGCTTCATCTCACCCGCCAGAAGCTTGAGGAGGGTTGTTTTCCCCTTGCCGTTTTTACCGATAATGCAGACACGTTCGCCAGTAGTGATATTTATGCTGAAATCATTGATCAGCGGTTCGTTTTTATCATAGCCGAAGGTTATTCCCTTCGCGTTCAGGCCTGTTTTGCCTTCATAGGGCTTATAGCGGAATCCGAAGTCCAGATCTTTTATATCCTCAAGCTTCGCCCTTGAACCCATCTTCTCAAGCATCTTCACCCTTGACTGAGCGCGGCTCGCCAGAGATGCCTTAGATTTGAAGCGTGTGATGAACGCCTCAACCTCTTTGCGTTTCTGCTCTTCGTTGAGGCGGGTTTTCTCGTAGATCTCCTCTTCCATGGCTATCTGCTCATAGAGCTTGCCCGTGTCGCCCTCTATTTTGCGGATTTTTTTGCGGTGGATAGCAACTGTGTGCGTGACAACGGCGTCCATGAAGCTTCTGTCGTGGGTGATCAGCATCAGCTCCCCTTTCCAGCTCCGCAGGAAGCTTTCAAGCCAGCGGACGGAAGTGATGTCCAGATAGTTCGTAGGTTCATCCAGAAGGAGCATGTTCGGTTCGGAAACCAGAACCTTAGCCAGATTCAGGCGTATCTGATAACCGCCTGAAAACTCGGACGGACTGCGGTACATGTCTTCCTCCGTGAACCCCAGTCCGAAAAGAATTTTCTCCACTTTCCAGTTCTGCCCCTCGTCCTCTTCACGAAGCCCTTTGCAACCTTCCTCAATAACAGTGTTTTCCGTGAAGTTAAGATGCTGCTGCAAGTGCCCGATTGTGTAGCGTTTGGGAAAGCTCACCTGACCGGAATCAGGCGTTTCCTCTCCGATCAGCATACGGAAAACAGTTGTTTTTCCGTGCCCGTTTCTGCCGACCAGCCCTGCTCTCTCGCCTTTATTTAAACGGAATGAGGCATCCTCAAGGAGAACCTGTCCGCCGTAGCTTTTACTTATGTTTTCAACGTTTACCATCGTATGTACTCCACAAAATTTACACCGCTCCTGTCTGAGGGCGGGTATAATCTACTGGAAATCTTTGCAAAAGTGAAGGATAATGCGCCGATTCAAACTTTATTAACAGGAGTATCAGGCATGATTCCGGTCATTTCATTTGTAGGAAGCAGCAACAGCGGCAAAACAACGCTTGTTGAGCAGGTAATCAAAATACTTTCGGAAAAGGGAATCCGCATATCCCTTATCAAGCACGATGCCCACGGGTTCGAGATTGACCACGAAGGCAAAGACACATGGCGGCACAAAAAAGCCGGAGCGGTGCGTGTGCTCATATCATCCCCCGCTAAATACGCAATGATTGCTGACGGAGAGGCCGATTTGGGCGATATGCTATATATGGCGGGTGACGGAGATATTGACCTTATCGTTATCGAAGGCTACAAATCGTCCTCACTGCCCAAGATTGAGGTTTTCAGGGAAGCAAACGGCAAAAAGCCCGTGTGTACAGGTCATGAGAGCCTGCTTGCAGTGGCGACAGACACGCCGGACAGCGAACAGCTTAAAAGTGCGCCCATGCTCCTTGACATAAACGACCCCGAGGCGGTAGTCCGCTTCATTGAAGAGCGCATACTCTGTGAGGAGAAGCCTTTTCCCTTCGTCAGCCTTGTGGCGGACGGCAAGAAGATCGACCTCAACCGTTTTGCCTCCTTCTCGCTGGCGAACACACTGAAAGGCTATCTGAAATCGCTGAAAGGCGCGGAAGATGCTGTGGAATTTGAAATAAAAGTCAGTATGAAAAAATAGAATACGAAAGGCCACGGGGCGGGATGTCCGCTAAAATCCCTGAGCGAAAAACGCATGGGAATCAGGGCGCCCGCTCCGGTGTGTTTATTTAAGAATGCGTCGTAATTTCCCGCCGTGCTTGACACCTGCTGTCTTTGATATAAAATTGATTTTCAGACGGGGGTAGAAAATGGAAAGAATCAAGGAACTTATGAAGATAAACCGTTCTTACCGCAGGTTTGACAATTCCAAAGAGCTTGATATGGGCTTTCTGGAAGATCTCATATACTCGGCGCGCATGTCCCAAAGCGCCGCCAATCTCCAGCCTCTCCGATATATTACTGTCACTGACAGGGAAAAAGTCGCAGAAGTTTATTCGACACTCGGCTGGGCAGGTTATCTTAAAGACTGGGACGGACCGGAACCCGAGGAACGCCCCGTCGCTTACATAGTTGTTCTCAGCACGAAGGATTCTTCATATGCTCAGGTGGATGCAGGGCTTGCCATGCAGAATATGTGCCTCACGGCTATTGCCGCAGGTGTGGGTTCATGCATACTCGGCAACATCAAAAAAGAGCGTCTGGCGCAGATTCTGGAGCTTGAGGACGATCTGACGATACTGTATGTGGTAGCTCTCGGCTATCCGGTTGAGAATGTTCAGGTTATCAGCATCAGAGAAGCGCCCGACCACAAATATTTCAGAGACGCTGAAGGGAATCATTATGTCCCTAAGAGATGCATAGACGACCTGCTGATTAAGGAACTGTAGCCTGCAAATCATCCCGCGCCCTCCTTCCCTGAAAAGGAGGGTGTTTTGTCTTTATCTCAAAGAAATTTCTCTGACGCTTTACAGTTCCTTGTCCATATATACATGAGTGTCTTTCTTCCAGCCGTTGCGCTCATAAAACTTTCTTCCTGCATGGTTTTTTTCCAGAACAAGCAGATGTATGCGGATATGCCCGCTTTTCCGGCAGCACTCCTCAACGGCGGCAAGGAGCTTCGCCCCCACCCCTGAGCTTCGCAGGCTTCCGCTGACTACCATATTTTCGACATAAGCCACCTTGGCGCCTTCATCCACGGAAACAAGCGACTGAGCCTGACACATGCCGACTATTTTTCCGCCCTGCTCCGCAATGAAAATACAGTAACGCTCAGGGTCGCTCATCAGCATTTCAAACCCTTTTCTCATTGCCGCTTCGTCCACTGTTTCGTTTTCGAGGGCGAGAAGCTCGCTCAAAACCTCTATCATGCCGCTTATATCGCTCTTTTCCGCAGGGCGGAGGGTAATGGTGTCCGTCATGTGTGCTCCGTTATAAATAGTGATAAAATCTCTATAATATTTTTGATCCTTAAAAGCAAATACTCTTTATAAAGCGGCTCTGAAACGTGTTAACAGAGGGATTTATTAAACTTGTCAAAAAACTATTGCGAAATAGATAAGGGCTTATATCTTATGACATATAGCAGATGCACGGAACGCACGGGAAGCGACATTCCCCTGAGTTGTTCGGAACTCTAATGAAGAACAAGAGCCGCAGACGCATCGCTGGAGACAAATACGGAGGTGTTACCCGTTGAGTCACTTTAAAATCCCCTGCCCGGCAAGGTAAAAAACGCAATGTGCCGTTAGTCGGGCAGGGTTTCCAAAATTATGAATATGTTATGACATAGAAAAGGCACGGAGACATGAACCGTGCCTTTATTATTTGTGAAATTATTATTCAGTTTTATGATTTCTGAACACTTCAAGCGCTTTTGCGATGTTCATACAGGTTTCCGCTAATATCCCGCATTTGCGGCATTCACCTCATTCTGAACGAAGTGAAGAATCTCTTATTTGTTATGATTTTGAGACTCTTCGCTTTGCTCAGAGTGACTGTTTAATCAACAAAAAAGCGGAGCCCGAAAGCTCCGCTCAGTAAACTTGCCTTACAGCACCCTCGCCGCTTCGGTGGCCAGCCTGCTTCTTTCCCCTTTGTCGAGGAAAACTGTTGTGCAGTGGCGGAATCGCGCCTGAGTGAACTTCTCGGAAGCGTTGATCAGCCCGTTGTCCCATTCGTTGAGGTATGGGTTGTCTATCTGCTTCAAATCGCCCGTGAAAACGATTTTGGTGTTGTGCCCTGCCCTTGTGATGATTGTTTTCATCTCATGAGGACTGAGGTTCTGCGCCTCGTCTATGACGACGTAGGTATCGATAAGTGTCCTGCCCCTTATGTAGGTCAGTGCTTCGATTTCAAGTATGTTTGAGGACTTGAGGTAGTCTATTGTTATGTTGTTCATCTGGCTTTTGTAGTAGACCCCGTCTTTGCCGTCTCTTATTTCCTTGTTGCTGTTGCCGATGATGAAATCCAGATTATCGTAAATCGGCTTGAGCCATGGGTCGAGCTTTTCGGAGATACTGCCGGGCAGATAGCCCAGATCGCGCCCCATAGGGATAGGAGAGCGGGTAACAAGCATCTTTTTATATGTGCCTTCGTTAAGCACGGAATACATTCCGGCGCAGAGAGCAAGGAGCGTTTTGCCTGTTCCGGCTATCCCTATGGCGAAAACAACGTCAATATCAGGGTCGAGGAGTGCTTCCATGAGGTATTTCTGTTTCCTGTTGGCGGGGTTTATGCCGAAGATGTTTTCGTATTCCGTAACCCTTTTGAAGCCCTTGACATCGCCCTCGTCCTCGAAATATTTCACAAGAACGCCCTTCTTCTCGTCCACTTCGCTTTTCATCACGAAATATTCGTTAATTCTGGGTCTGAATTCCTCCATGTTTATGCCGTAGATATAATCCGGCATGGGGAGCTCACTCTCCTGATACATCATGTTTATGTATGAGTCCGGCACGTAAAGAGTGTCGTCCTTGCTCTCTGTGAAGCTTCCCATGCGCTCGTGGTAGTAGTCCTCCGCTTTTATGCCGAGGGCGTTTGCCTTAACACGCAGGTTCACATCTTTGGAGATTATTATTGTTTCGTTCTTTGACTCGTTCTGGAGCTTTTTTGCTATTCCCAGTATTAGGTTATCGTTTCTCCTGCCGGAAAATTCCTCAGGAACGCTCTCCTTTGACTCCCTGTCATGGAACGAGATGAAAAGTGTCGCCCCGCTCTCCATTTTCACGCCTTTCAGGAGATCTCCGCCAGTTCTGTAGTCCTCAATTTTGCGGATGAATTCACGGGCGTTGTAGCCGTTGAGATCCACGCCTTTTTTAAATGAATCCAGCTCTTCCAGAACGATTGCGGGGATATAGATGTTGTTGTCATCGAAGGTTTCCAGAGCTTTCGGCGAGTACAGAATCACGTTTGTGTCTATTACGAAGTTCTTGATCTTTGAAGATTTTTTTACCGCTTTAGGCATTAACAACTCCAACCTTTTCTATGTTTTAATTTTCAACCGAGTAACCTTTAAAGTCAAGGACAGTTTTGGGTTAAACTTTGTCCGCACAAAAATTTAACGAAGTTGACACGTCCTTTTTTTAATGCTTAAAAACAGTGATGAAGATTTTTGTTTACGGAACACTGATGAAAGGATTTGCGGGGCATACGGCATATCTGGCAGGGAAAGAGCCCGATGCGGAAGGGTACATCCACGGGAAAATGTATCACCTGCCGGAAGGATATCCTGCCGCAATATTCAGGCACGGCTTCAGGATTTACGGCGAAGTATATGATGCAGATGAAGAAACCATGCACAGAATACGCGAATACGAAGATATTTACGAAGCGGAGCCGATGTATGAGGAAAGAGAGGCGGATGTATATACGGACAAGGGCGTTATCCGTGCCGCGGTGTTCTTCGCTTCAAAGACCTTTGAGAAGTATGCAGAAACCTTCGGAATCCCTGTTCCGTCCGGCAGGTGGAACGGAAATCTATAACCCTTTTTCCGCTCTTATATGGCTGTTTATGGCTTCCATATCGCTTGCAAGCCCCTCACCCTTCACCACCAGATAATCCCCTACCATGAGGCCTGAAATCCCTGATTTGAAGAGCTTCTCCTTTTCCGCACCCGGGAAGATGAGGGTGCGCCCGCCGCACACGCGTATGTGTTTTTCAGGCAGGAGAAAACGGAACAAAGCCACAATTCTGAGCGCCTCATCCTGCGGAAGGGGTTTTGTTCCCTCCAGAGGTGTCCCTTTGATAGGGTTAAGGAAGTTTATGGGCACGGACTGAACGCCGATTTCTTTCAGTTCACGGGCAAGCTCCACCCTGTGTTCCCAGCTTTCGCCTATGCCGAATATTCCGCCGGAACAGACATAAAGCCCCGCTTCCACAGCAGCTTTGACTGCGTTGACATCTTCGTCGTATTCGTGAGTGGTGCAGATGTTCGGGAAGAAGCTGCGGGATGTCTCAAGGTTGTGGTGGTAGCCTTTCAGCCCGCTGTTTTTAAGGATGAGAAGCTGTTCTTTGGACAGCACGCCGACGGAAATATCCGCTTCCAGCCCGAAGGATGTTATTATCCCTACAGACTGCCTGAGAAGCTCAAATTCCTGTTCGTTGGGGGATTTCCCGCTGATTACGGCGGCGTAGCGCTTTACGCCCGCGTCTGCCATCCGTTCGGCGTTTATCTTTATCTGCTCAAGATCAATATAGGGATAAACGGGTGTGCCTGTCCTGTGGTGGGCGGACTGGGCGCAGAAAGTGCAGTCCTCGCTGCAAAGACCGCTTTTGGCGTTTATAATACCGCAGGTGTTTATTTCATCTGCGAAGAAGTGTTTTTTCAGTTTGTATGAATACTCCAGAAGCTCTTCCAGCGGGGTTTTAAGAATTATTTCTATATCAGAATCATTGATTTCCTGAAAATTCAGGGCTTTATTGTAAAGGGCTTCAATCATCAAAAATCACCTTAACGCTTCTATTTCCTCTTCTGTGTGTCTGAGGCTTTTCTTTGTTTCCTGAATCTCCGCCGTCTGCCCTTCTATATCATCAGAAAGACCGTCCAGCTTGGTTTCAAGTTCCTGTATGCGGTTTTTAAGCGCTGTTGTTTCTTCCCTCATTTTCCGCATTTCGGTTTCGATGCCTTTAAGCGCGTCCAGCGTGGGGTTTTGACTTCCGGCGCAGGCGGAGATGAAAAAGGATGAAAATATAATAATCAGCAGAGGTTTATTCACATTGTCCCTGCGAGTTTGTTTCGGCGACATATTTTATAAAGAGATAACCTTCTTGTCCGTTTACCTCGGAGCGCCACCAGTCATCTTTCAATTCAAGCAGAGGAACCCTGCTGTTGTAAGCGGCGACACCGACAACTTCCGAATTGGGCGAAGGCCTGCTTCTGAGCTTGAGGCCGCTTCTGGCTGTAATGCAGCCGTATCTGATTTCGGGTTTTGCCGGTTCGGCGGGAACTTCAACAGCCTGAACAGCCGGAGGTTCCTCTTTAGCGGGTTCCGCCTCGGCAGTCACCGCGGGCTGAGATTCGGGTGCTGTTTCTTCAATAACAGGTGCAGGTTCGGGAGTTTCCGCTTCCGCAGTTTCTACGGAAGATTCTTCCTGCAAGGGTTTCACTCCGGCGTATTGCTCCTCTATATTTTTCATATCAAAGAATGTTTTTATCTGTAATCCGCCAAGGAGAAGTACAAGAAAAATGAGCACTGGCGTGAGATACTGTGCAATGGTGAAAACCCTGAGCGGCTGTCTTATGCCGGAAATATGTTTTATGGCTTCTTTGACGTGTTTAGGCCCGACTTTTTTATCCTTTGCCTCAGCCGCGACACTGAACGCTTTGTCAGCGACAAGATTTATTTCCAGCGGAAGTCCGTGGGCATAGCGGAATATTTCAACAACCGCCGTGCGCTTCAGAACTTCAGGGTCGGTTCCTTTTGCCAGTTTTATGCGGTGCTGAAGATAGCTTGCAGTGTCGCTCAGTCCGAGGAGATTAAGCTCCGTAACGGAGAGAACACGCTCGCTTATGTTTTTGACATTGCCGTACATAAGCTTGCTGCAAAGCTCCTGAGTGCCCACAAGAAGCACCTGAACAAGCTTGCACTGCTCTATCTCCACTTCTGAGAGCTTTTCCAGCGTGCGGAAAGCGTCTATGGAGTATTCATCAGCGTCATCGACGATGATCAGGTTGTTTCTGCCTTTTTTATATTCTCCGACGAAATAGTCCATCATTGCGCCGAAGTATTCATTTTCGGTGGATTTATGAACAGCTTCTATGCCGAATCCGTTGCATATTTTCTGAAGCAGTTCGGCATCAGGAGTTTTCGGCACATATGAAACATTACAGTTCACAAGAGTTTCACGCAGCAGAAAACAGAGGGTTGTTCTTCCTGTTCCGGGCAGACCGTAAAGCAACATGAATCCCTTACGGCTGTTTATGCCGTATTCAAGCATTGTCATTGCTCTGTCATGGGGGGCGGAGCAGAAAAAAGCCGAAGGCTCGGGAGTGAGTCTGAATGGTTTGTCCCTGAAACCGAAAAAATCGATGTACATAGCTGTCCTTTAAGATTAATAGCTTAAAACATAATATATGAATTACAAATAATTTTCAATAATATAGGTTCAGGAAAAGAGAAACGGGTGAAAAAGGGAAATTAAAAAGCTCCCTTCCGTTAAGAAGAGAGCTTTTTATTCCTTGGAATTTTGTCTCAGTAAAACAAGAGACAGCTTAATCTACGCTGTCTTTGAAAAGTTTGCCGGCAACAAATTTAGGCACCCTTTTGGAAGGGATAGTCATCTCTGCACCAGTCTGGGGATTTCTTCCCTTGCGCTCTTTCCTTGCGGAAACAGAGAATGTTCCAAAGCCAACAAGTGTAACTTTGTCATCTGCTTTAAGAGCTTCAACAGTTGCCTCTTCGAAAGCTTTAAGCGCTTTTTCTGCGTCAGACTTTTTCAGCCCTGACTTCTCGGCAATCTTCTCAATAAGTTCCTTCTTATTCACTACAACCTCCTCACTCAAGAAGTTTCTATAGGTTATACACAGTGGTACCTATAAAA
>JBFWJG010000057.1:0-12232 GCA_050253335.1 Deferribacterales bacterium
CATACTTATGCTGAGGCCTGCTGTGAGAGGCTCGGTTCCTCCGCAAGCGATATACAGTATGTGGTCAACTATATCAAATCAAGCATGAAAGGAAACTAAACAAGACTGCTGAAGCCTGCTTTAGTCATCCGGACAGATTTGCCCAGTGAGCCTCTTATGGCGTAAAAAGCTTCAACACCCGTGCAGTGGCCGGTAAAAATCTTTTCAATCTCTTTTTCCTTCATGTAATCCGCCACCTGTGCGATTTGGCTTTCATCAGCCCTGAAAAGATGAAATCCGCCGATAAGAGAGCGTATTTTATAGTCAGGGAACAGCCTTTCCGTATGTTCTATTATATTCATTATGCCGCAGTGGGAGCAGCCTGTGACCACAACAAGCTTGCCGTCATCTTTTATGACAAGGAAAAGTTCATCGTCAAAAGGATCTTTCACACTGCCCTCAGAAGTCTGGATATACAGATTTTCATCGGCTGAGAACTCCGTGTAGCGGGGAATGTCTCCGCAAAGAAATATATTTTCAGCTATTTCCGCTGTGCCGCTTATTTTTGTGAGGGAGTAGAGGTCTTTCAGGGCGTTTTCATCTGTGTCCACGCCGATGAAGCTGAAAGTGCCGTCAGGATTTTTCTTCATATGCCTGTTGAAGATGTTCTGATGGATATAAAGTCTGTCGGCAAGGGCAACACCTTTTTTGAGGGTTTCAGTGAGTCCGCCTGTGTGGTCATAATGCCCGTGGGTTATAACTGCAATGTCAAATTTCTTTTTGAAGCCAAGAGCTTCCAGATTGTTTTTGAGTGCGATCCCCTGTCCTGTGTCAAGCAGAATGCTGAGCTTATCTGTTTCGAGCACACAGGAAAATCCGTGTTCGGCGCACAGGTTCATTGAGTCTGTGTAGTTGTCTGTTATTACGGTAAATTTAATCATATTTAACTATAGCTCATTTTTGAAGAAGATAGAAGAGAAAGGGATTCTTTGGCTAAAGCCTCAGAATGACGCATAGCAGTGGCAGCAAGCTGATGTAACCATTCCCAAGGATGGGAATGCGCCGTGCGAAGCGAAGGCGGGTTTATCCCGCCGCGAGCGTGTTTAAAAAATCCGACAGGATGTACGGATTTTTAACATAAAAAAAGAGCGCCCCGAAAACAGGGCGCCCCGTGAAAAGTCTTGCGGAAGTTGACTTTTTACGCGTCGTAGTAAAGGAAGAATTCGTGGGGGTGGGGTCTGCTGTTAACAGAGGTGATTTCTTCCCTTTTCCATTCGATCCATGAGGAGATAACGTCTTCAGTGAAAACATCTCCTTTAAGAAGGAATTCATGATCTTTTTCAAGTGCGTCAAGCGCTTCGCCGAGAGATGCGGGCATCTGGGGAATAGCTGAAAGCTCGATAGGATCAAGGTCATAAAGGTTTTTATCCATGGGCTCGCCCGGATCGATTTTGTTCTGTATGCCGTCCAGACCTGCAAGAAGCATTACTGTGAATGCGAGGTAGGGGTTGCATGTGGGGTCGGGGAAGCGTACTTCGATCCTTTTTGCTTTGGGAGAAGCGGAGTACATGGGTATTCTTATGGAAGCCGATCTGTTTCTTGAAGAGTAAGCAAGGCTTACGGGAGCTTCAAATCCGGGAACAAGACGTTTGTAGGAGTTTGTTCCGGGGTTGGTGAAAGCAGCTATGGCTTTTGCGTGTTTAATGATACCGCCTATGTAGTACAGACCCATTTCGCTGAGGCCTGCGTAAGAATCGCCTGCGAAGAGGGGTTTGCCGTCTTTCCAGAGAGACTGGTGGCAGTGCATTCCTGAACCGTTGTCTCCGAAGAGGGGTTTGGGCATGAATGTAGCTGTTTTGCCGTACTGACGGGCAACATTTTTAACCACATATTTGTATTTCATAAGCATGTCAGCCATTTCAACCATAGGAGCGAACTTCATGTCGATTTCGCACTGGCCGCCTGTTGCAACTTCATGGTGGCTGTTTTCGATTGTGAGGCCGAGTTCTTCCATTTTAAGAACCATTTCCGCCCTGAGGTTTGCCAGTGTGTCTGTGGGCTGGCAGGGGAAGTAGCCTTCTTTCGGTCTTACTTTGTAGCCGAGGTTGTTTCCTTCGTCTCTGCCGGAGTTCCAGTCGCCTTCGTCAGAATCGATGAAGTAGAAGCCTTCGTTCTTGCCGGACGAATACTGAATGTTATCGAAAACAAAAAACTCAGCTTCGGGCCCGAAGTATGAAGTATCGGCTATGCCTGTGCCTTTAAGATAGTTGATTGCCTTGATGGCTATGTTTCTGGGGTCTCTTGTGTAACGTTCCTTGCTGATGGGATCAAAAACGTTGCAGGATACTACCATAGTGGGGATATCCATAAAGGGATCTATAAAAGCTGTAGAAGCATCGGGAAGCAGAATCATGTCACTGTTGTTGATGGCCTGCCATCCTCTGATACTGGAACCGTCAAATCCGAGACCTTCCTCAAAGAAGTCTTCCGTGAACTGATGGCTGGGGATAGTGGTGTGCTGCCACGTTCCGAGGAAATCGCAGAATCTGATGTCGATCAGTCTGATCTCCTGTTCTTTAATAACTTTAAGCAATTCCTTCGCTGTCATGTTGCCTCCTGAAATTCTATGGAAGAAGCCGCTCTGATTAGAGAGCTTCCTCTCCTGTTTCTCCTGTTCTTATTCTTACAATCTGGTCAATGGGGGTGACAAATATTTTGCCGTCACCGATGCGCCCTGTTTTGGCGGATTCCATGATGATGTTAACCGCGTCGTCCACCATTTCATCAGGAAGCACAACTTCGATTTTGATTTTGGGAATAAAATCGATCACGTACTCTGCACCTCTGTACAGCTCAGTGTGGCCTTTCTGTCTGCCGAATCCTTTGACTTCGGAAATAGTAATGCCCCTGATTCCGACTTCGGTGAGCTTCTCTTTCACATCGTCAAGTTTGAATGGTTTGATGATAGCTTCAATCTTTTTCAAGTTCAACCTCCGCGCATTTTATTAAAGCAATTGCAGTGCCAAAAAATGCAGGCATCTGCGTTTATATCCTTTTTGTAAGGTTTCAGACAAAATGAGCCTTGCTGGTCTCGGCTTTGGGAAGGTGAAGGATTTTGAAAATCCTCCTCACTTACTCGTAAAAAAGCACTTTTGAGCTGTTGAACGGATTATAAGCGGTTAAAAACTGACCAAGGAGTGATTAATTGTTAGTCAGTTTTGCGTCTATGAGCCGTTTTCTCTCAATGAGAGCGGAAGCATCCCTGCCGAGTTTTCCGTAAGCTTTAATCATGATGTCAAGATCTCTGGAAAGACCAAGCGTCCATCCGTATGTGCTGTCTATGACCCTTGCTTTTTCAGCGAGTTCATAGGCTTTTTCAGGCTCGGAATCTGTTATTTCAGAGGCTATGAGCCTGTAAAGCCTCACCGCGGAGTCACTTCGTGTGTCTTTATCCTCAGCATATGAGAGAAGAGGGGCATACCCGCCTGTTTCTCTGAATTCCGCAATGAGGGAGAAGGGTTCCTCAAGGCTGTCTGTTTCGGTTATGTTATCGCCTGAGAGAAACCGGGTGACGCTCTTTTCATCATCACAGCCGCCAAGCTCGGCATAGGCGGATGCCTTTGCCAGATCTTCGGAGTGCGCGTCATTTTCAGCCAGAACGTATTTTGTGATGTACATGCGTGAGATGTTGCAGACGGAGTCCATCCTCTGAAAAGCGTCAAGAGCTTTATAGAAGGTTATGTCCGCCACTTTCTGCTGGCCTTTATAATAATATGATGAATAATTTTTGTGCAGTGACGCCGCGTATATATATTCGGATGAGCTCTTCTGTTTTTGTCCGCACGCAGCAGCAGTGATGAGGAGGGCGGTCAGGATTGCAAGCTTTTTCATGGCAGTTTCACCTTTTCTCCGGTGACCACGGCTCCGTCATTAAAAGGCCACCTCTGTTCGAGGTTATACAGTATTCTGTCGGATGTTTTGAGTATGGAGTCCGCCTGACTCTTGATTTCCGTTATGTTATCCGTGGCTTCTGCCACATCGCCTGAAATTTTGTTCGCGTTTTCTATGGTCGGCTGGGCGCTTTCCACAGCTTTCTGTATGGACTGAACGCCTTCCTTGAACGCCTGAAGAGCGTTGTTGAGCTTGTCTATGGATTCATCAGTACGTTCAACCTTGGTGTTCACATTGCCGGCTATTTCATTAAGCTGATTCTGGAGAACCTCTATGCGGCCGACTATGCTCTGAACTTCGGTTTTGATGTAGTCACTGCGGACAAGATACCCGACAGAGCCTGTTTTATTATGCAGATCATCGCCCACATCCGCCAGACCGCTGAAAAATCTGTCTATATTTTTGCTCTGGTCTTCTATTGTCTGGGTGATGTTTGCTACGTTGTTCACTATTTCCTTAACATCATCTATCACGGGCTGCGCCTGTTCAATCAGAGCCGCAAGCCCGCCTTCCCGCGCGAGCTTGAAGGATGTCCCGTCTGTTATTTCCAGAGAGTCGAGGGAGCCTCCAGTAAAAACAATGAAGCTTGAGCCTATAATATTCTGTGAGGTAAGCTTCACCACGGAGTCCTGCTTGATCCATTTGGTGTACTGTTTGGGGATTTTGGTATGGAGAACAACGTTTCCGTCATCCATCAGTTCCACTTCGTACACGCGGGATATGGTGAATCCTGCGTATTTCACGGGCATGCTTTTGGTTATGCCGTCGCCGGAATCGGTAAGGATGGAGACATTTATCTTAGGCATAAAGAGCTTTTTCTTGATAGCAAAAGTGACAATAATCGCCGCCATGAGAGCGACGGATATTATAACAAAAAGCCCTACCTTGAGTTCGAGGTTCGCAAATTTATTTCCAGCCATAATTCAAAATCCAGCTCCGTGTAGTTTTCCAGGTCCTGAAACAGGTATCTGTGGTTTATATGATCGATAATAACCGAATTATCCCTTGTTTCACAACGCAAAAAATCTTTGAATTTCTCTTCATACTCCGCCGCGTACATTCTTCTGGGACTGACTATGATAATCCATTTAGGCTGAAGATACGTAACCTGAAGGTATTTGACCAGCAGTCTTTCGTAATCAGTGAGAAAGTCCGGTCTGGTATCAATGACATGGGGGATGCCCAGACGTTTGAGATCATTCTCGATCATCTTTCTCCCTTCTTTCAGGCTGAGGTTGAAGTGATAGCTTGCGGGGAGCATGATGTTCTCAAAAACTGAAAGATTGCCTATGACCGGCAGTCTGCTTGTGACCACGCCTATACGCTCTCTGTCTGTGAATTCCAGTATTCTGGAGAGCCATTCATCCTTCTGGGTTTCGCTGTTGTAGTATATAAATGTGCTTGTCATAGGTACATCCCCAGCATAACGGTGAATATCTGTATGAGTATGAAGGCGTAAAACAGTCTCATCATTCCCCTGAGAAGGGCTATGGGTATTTCCGTTACCGCTTCCTTGGTTTCGAGGGCGGTGTAAATGGGTATGCTCATCAGCGCGAAGCCGAGAAAAAATACTTTTATAAGAAACGTTATGATGTCAAAAAGTTCCAGATTGTCGAATATGGTGGTCAGCATATAATCCAGAGACATATCCTGAAGAAAGCTGAGGATGAAGTAACCGCCCAGCAGGGAAACGCACACGAATATAGTGGACAGCGCCATCATGCATATAACCCCGGCGGCAATACGGGGCAGATAAAGATACTCAAAAGGGTCTATGGAAAGGGAGGAGAGGGTGTCTATCTCCCTGTTCATTTTCATAAGGGAGATCTCCGCGGTGACAGCGGTCGCGGAGCGCAGCGCAAGCAGGATAGATGTGACAAGGGGGGCTATCTGGTTGAATGAGATCACCACCATTATTCTCCCGAGCTGGTCTATGCCGCCGACAAGATCAGCCGCCTGCATCAGAGAACCCACCATGCCGACGCCGATTATGAGCGAGATAATAATATAAACAGGGAGGATCTGAACCCCTGTGAAATATATTTGTCTGAAAAAGACAAGAGCTACTGCAGGGTTAAATAGCTTTAGCTTAAAAAAGGTCTTTAAAACCTTGTTTGAGAAAAGTGTAAATCCGTGAAAAAAAACGGCAAGATCAATAAAATTACGGCCTAATTTTCTGATATAATTTTCCATATAAAATTATATTAAATCTGGTGCGAAAATCAACCAATATCATTAAAATGTTTTAATTCACCATTAATTTTTTTTATAAAAAACCAACCGGAAGCGTGATTATAAAACGGTTGACGCATTTTTGAATTATTGTTATAAACTTTAGAAGATTTAAATCAGGTCTATTATTCGGGTTCTATATTCTGCAACCGTAAGGATCTTGTCAAATACTCAAAACCAAGGAGGAATAATGGCTAACAGAAGAAAAGTCAACATAGACGGCAATACCGCTGCCGCTCATGTTGCCCATGCAACCAATGAAGTCATAGCGATTTATCCCATCACTCCCTCTTCCGTAATGGGCGAAATTGCAGACGAGAAAAGCGCCGTCGGCGAAGTTAACATATGGGGCACTGTTCCCAGAGTTGTTGAGCTTCAGTCCGAAGGCGGAGCCTCAGGCACTGTTCACGGTGCACTTTCGACCGGAGCACTCACTACAACCTTCACTGCTTCGCAGGGACTTCTTCTTATGATTCCCAACATGCTGAAAATAGCCGGTGAACTTACTCCCACTGTTTTCCATGTGAGCGCCAGAGCCATAGCATCACACGCTCTTTCCATCTTCGGCGATCATTCAGACGTTATGAGCTGCCGCCAGACAGGCTGGGCAATGCTCTGTTCAAACAACCCTCAGGAAGTTATGGACTTTGCGCTCATCTCTCAGGCAGCTACCCTTGAAGGCAGGATCCCGGTTCTCCACTACTTTGACGGTTTCAGAACTTCACATGAAATCCGCACAACGGAAGAGCTTTCCCTTGAAGACATGAGAGCGATGATCAGCGACGAGCTTGTGCGCAATCACAGAGCAAGAGCGCTCACTCCCGACTGTCCCACTATAAAAGGCACTGCGCAGAACCCTGACGTATTCTTCCAGAGCCGCGAAACAGCCAACAAGTACTACACCGACTTCCCAGCCATTATGCAGAATCAGATGAACAAATTTGCCGACCTTACGGGCAGACAATATAAACTTGTTGACTACTTCGGCGCTCCCGACGCAGAGAAAGTAATCATCATCATGGGTTCCGGTGCTGATGTCGCTGAGGAAACAGTTGAATACATGACTTCACTCGGCGAGAAAGTGGGTATAGTCAAAATCAGACTCTACAGACCTTTCCCCCTTGCTGACTTCATCAACTCTCTTCCCAAAACGGTTAAGAAAATAGCCGTTCTGGACAGAACAAAAGAACCCGGTTCAATAGGCGAGCCTATGTACCTTGACGTCCGCACTGCTATCGGCGAAGCCATGCAGAAAAAGATGTTCAAGTTCGACGGCTACCCTGTGATAGTCGGCGGAAGATACGGCCTCGGCTCAAAAGAGTTTACACCTTCCATGGTTAAGGCTGTTTTTGACAACCTCGACAAAGACGAGCCCATGAACGGCTTCTCTGTGGGTATAGAGGATGACCTCAACAAAACAAGCCTCGCTTACGACCCCAACTGGATGACTCCCAGAGACGGCGTTTACAACGCTATGTTCTTCGGCCTCGGTTCAGACGGTACTGTGGGCGCTAACAAAAACTCAGCCAAAATCATCGGCGAATACACCGACAACAATGTTCAGGCGTACTTCGTTTATGACTCAAAGAAAGCAGGCTCGATGACCACATCACACCTGCGTTTCGGCAAAAAAGATATAAAAAGCTCATACCTTGTACAGGAAGCTGACTTCGTGGCATGCCACAACTTCTCTTTCCTTGACAAGTATGAAATGCTTAAATACCTCAGACCCGGCGGAACATTCCTTCTCAACAGCCAGTTTGACAAGGACACTGTATGGAGCCATCTTCCTGAGGTAGTCAAAAAGCAGATAATCGCCAAAAAAGCCAAATTCTTTGTTATCAACGCTGTTGATGCCGCTGAGAAAATCGGTCTGGGTTCAAGATACAACGTTATCCTCCAGACAGCGTTCTTCAAAGAATCGGGCATCCTCCCCTTTGATAAGGCAGTGGAAGCGATCAGCGATGCCATTAAAAAATCATACGGCAGATACGGCGAGAAAGTCGTCAACATGAACCTCAAGTCTGTTGAGGCCGGTTCCACGGAGCTTTTCGAAGTTGACTACTCAAAAGAGGACAAGCTCGGCGTTAAGGAAAACGAAGTTATTCCTTTTCCCATCATCAACAACTGTGTGACAGATAAAGACGCCACTCCTTTTGTTAAAGAGGTTACAAGCGTGCTTGTCGCCAACAGAGGGGACGAGGTTCCTGTTTCCAAACTGCCCGTTGACGGAACTTTCCCCACGGGAACAGCCAAGTTTGAAAAACGCAACATCGCGATAAGCGCACCCGTGTGGGAAGAAGAGCTCTGCATACAGTGTGCAATCTGCTCATTCGTATGCCCCCACGCTGCTATCAGGACAATGGTTTATGACCCTGCCGTACTCGACAAGGCTCCCAAAACCTTTAAATCCGGCGATGCGAGAGGAAAAGAGTTCGCAGGAATGAAGTTCACTGTACAGCTTGCTCCTGAGGACTGCACAGGCTGCGGCGCTTGCGTACACAACTGCCCCGCGAAAAGCAAAACCGATCCTTCAGTAAAAGCGATCAACATGAAGCCTCAGCATGAAATCAGAGATCAGGAAGCGGAAAACTTCGCGTTCTTCCTCACTATTCCTGAACTTCCTGTTGATAAATACAACAAAAACTCACTCAAAGGAAGCCAGCTTGCTCCCCATCTGTTTGAGTTCTCCGGCGCTTGCGCAGGCTGCGGCGAAACTCCCTATGTTAAACTGCTTGCCCAGCTTTTCGGTGACAGAGCAATAATCGCCAACGCCACAGGCTGCTCCTCCATCTACGGCGGCAACCTGCCCACAACGCCCTACACAGTAAGGTGCGACGGCAGAGGCCCCGCTTGGTCAAACTCACTGTTCGAGGACAACGCTGAGTTCGGCTACGGCATGAGACTCACAGTTGATCAGTTCGAGCTTCAGGCGAAAGAGCTTATGGAAAAACTCAGCGGCAAGCTGGACAAAGCTCTTATTGCTGAAATCCTGAACGCAGAGCAGAAAGACCAGCTCCAGATCGAACAGCAGAGAGAAAGAGTTGCGAAACTCAAAGCTCAGGCTGAGAAGATAGGAACTGAAGACGCCAAAAACCTTATATCCCTTGCTGACTATCTCGTTAAGAAATCCGTTTGGATTCTCGGCGGTGACGGATGGGCATATGACATAGGCTACGGCGGTCTTGACCATGTTCTCGCGGCAACAGAGAACATCAATGTTCTGGTTCTCGACACAGAGGTTTACTCAAACACAGGCGGTCAGGCTTCAAAATCAACGCCCATCGGCGCTGCCGCGAAATTCGCTTTCTCCGGCAAAGTGCCCGAGAAAAAAGACCTCGGCATGATAGCCATGACTTACGGACACATATATGTAGCGAAGGTTTCTCTCGCGAACCCCGCTCAGTGTATTAAAGCATTTGTTGAGGCCGAGCAGTACGACGGTCCTTCAATCATAATCGCTTACTCACACTGCATTGCTCACGGTATAGACATGGCGAGCGGTGTTGATGCTCAGAAAAGGGCAGTGAACTCCGGCTACTGGCCGCTGTTCCGCTTCCACCCCGACAGATTCGCGGCGGGAGAAAACCCCCTTGTTTTCGACAGCAAAGATCCCTCAATAAGCCTGAAAGATTTCATGGCTACGGAGAACAGGTTCAAGGTTGTTCAGAAAATGTTCCCCGAAAAAGCGAAAGAACTCGCGGAAATCGCGGACGAAAAAATGAAACGCAGATTCTCCATCTACAAACAGCTTGCTGAGAAGATGGACTGCAGCAAATAATTCAAAAAAGCTTCAGAGCCCTCCGGAAACGGAGGGCTTTTTTTTTATCAGGATTTTGCCTTTTCTATCAGGTCTTCTATGTCGGCATTGTCTATCTGGTTTTTATGCAGGTATTTTTCAGCATATTCCATGTAAACGCCGCTTCGGAGAAAAAGCTCAAACAGCTCTGAATCAATATGCCTGTCTTTCGCCATGAAGCTCATGATTTTCAGAGCCTCGGATAAGGGCTTGGCGTTTTTGTAGGGTCTGTCGCAGGCGGTGAGCGCTTCAAAAATATCCGCCAGAGCCATTATTCTTGCGGGGATCGAAATATCTTCCGCACTGAGCTTTCTGGGATATCCTGTGCCTTTCAGAGTTTCGTGGTGCGCTCCGGCATATTCCGGAACACGCTTCAGATCATCAGTGAAGGGTATGCTTTCCAGCATCTTTATGGTCATTATCATGTGTTCGTTTATTTTGAATCTCTCTTCATTATTAAGGGTTCCCCTGCCGATAAGAAGGTTGTAGAGTTCTCCTCTGTTGTTGAAGTTTTCCGGCACATCAACTCTGAACCTGAGTTCTTCGTATTCAGCGGGATCAACAGGCCGTTCGTGATTTATTATATGCTCAGTCTTGTCAGCCAGAAGTTTTTCCGTGCAGGGGAGGGAAGGTTCGGGAATGTTTCTGATTCTCAGCATTTCTGCACCGCTGAGCCCGAGCCTGTCGCTGAAGTTCCTTGTCCACTCTGTTTTTGCGATCTCCTTCAGCCTTTCCGTTCTGCTTTCATCCATGAATTCCCCGCCTATATTGCACTCGGCGATAAAAGCAAAATCATCTTTCAGCCTGCTTTGCCTTTCGGCAAGTTCAGCCTCCAGCTCTGACTTTCTTTCCGGCTCGGCGGCAAGCTTTTCATGATACTCAATCACTGAATCACGGTTGAGAACCTCGAATCTGGTTCTTATTTCGTGTATTCTGTTGTAGATAGTTTCAAGCTTGGTGGCTTTATCCACCACGTACTCAGGGGTTACAACCTTTCCGCAGTCATGAAGCCATGCTGCTACCTTAAACTCTCTCCATTCGTTCTGACTTTTGAATGAGAAAGAGCCGAATTTTCCCTCACTGCTTGCATCCGCCGCTTTGGCAAGCATTTCCGCTATAACGGGCACTCTCTCGCAATGTCCGCCGGTGTACGGAGATTTTGCATCTATAGCTCCGGCGAGAATCTTTATGAATGAGTCAGTGAGTTTGATCTGGTCCGCTTCATAGCGCTTAATTGCATTTGCCATATTAACAAGGGATATGGAAAGCTTATAGAACTCATCTATCCGTGTATAAATAATTTCCGTGCTGTCATAGTTCTGAACTGATATGTCTGCGGTCATTTTTTTCAGCCTGTCGATGGGGTGGATGAACATTTTTCTGATTATGTATGAAACGGGGAAATATATTAACCCCATGATTATTACAGAAATGGCTATTGTGATGAGCAGTGTCTGGTTTATGTTCTCTTTTATCGATGCTTTGTCCACAAGAGAAGCGAGAAACCACTTGTTGCCTATACTCCCTGGAACGGGGGTGATGAAATAGACATAACTTGCCCCCTCTCCGTTCTCAAGTTCTCCGATACTGCTGCCGTTCATGGCGGAAGTGAAAACTTCTGTGATCCCTTTCATGCCGAGATCTTTTATTTTCGGCAGAAGCGTATCCACGGACTTATAACTGAATGAGGCTGCTATAACCTCCTGTTGGCTGCTGAAGAGGATCAGCATTCCCCTGACAAGGCTTGTTTTGCTTTTCAGCATGTCAGAAAGGCTCTTCAGTGTGTAATCAGCTCCGCAGACATAGATAACCTTTCCGTTTTTATCCAGAGCCGCCACAGAAACTGTTATGCCCGGTTCGCCTGTTGAGGCGAAAAAATAAGGCTCTGACCAGTACATGCGGTGAGCAGGCGAAACATTCCTGAACCATGTTCTTGTTCTGGGGTCGTAATCCGCCTTGGCGGACTGTGCTGAAATGTCACTGAAATCATTGTTCTTGAACAGGTATTCATCTGTGGCTGCGGCACTGTCCAGAACTCTCAGCGCCAGTTCCGGCTCACGTCTTATCTGGATGAAATTGCCTTTCATATCAGCCGCGTAAATACTGGAGAGGTTTCTGTCCGATTTGAGCTGCTCCCACATAACGCGTGTGAAAATATCATGGTTTTCGAGTATTTCCGGATTTTCCGTGATATTCGCCAGTACAGACAGCTTGTTGCCCGTGCTGCGCAGGCTGTCGCTCAGGGTTTCGGTAATGTTCTTATTGATTTCG
>JBFWJG010000058.1:0-12051 GCA_050253335.1 Deferribacterales bacterium
GCGCCCGCTGATTCTCGGTAAGCTGGTAAACGGCTATATACTTGTTTCCGAAACGGTTGCCCTTGATCTCATCGGAGCGGAATTCATCAGGGAGATTGAGCCGGGCGAGATGGTTATCATCAGCGAGAAGGGGATTGAGTCTCTCCGCCCCTTCGAGAAAAAAACACCGAAGCCCTGCATATTCGAGCATATATATTTCGCAAGACCGGATTCCATGATTTTCGGCGAGAATGTTTATGATGTCCGCAAGAGAATGGGCAGAATGCTCGCCATACAGCAGCCCGCTGACGCGGATATAGTCGTTCCCGTGCCGGATTCGGGGATCATCGCCACAATGGGCTATTCTGAGCAGAGCGGTATCCCTCTTGAAATGGGGCTGATCAGAAACCACTATGTAGGCAGAACATTCATAGAACCGTCCCAGTCGATCAGGCACTTCGGGGTCAAGATTAAGCTGAATCCGGTTAAAAGCGTGATAAGCGGCAAAAAAGTTGTTGTTGTGGATGATTCAATTGTCCGCGGAACCACCAGCCGCAAAATAGTTAAGATGCTCAGGGAAGCAGGTGCAAGGGAGATACACTTCCGTGTGTGCTCTCCGCCAACCAAGTTTCCCTGCTTCTATGGTATAGACACCCCCACCAGAAAGGAACTCATAGCCTCCAGCCATAATGTGGAGGAGATACGCAAATTCATCACAGCGGACACGCTGGGCTATCTGGACATAGGCTGTCTTGAGGAGTGCGCAGGCGGCGGAGAATTCTGCAAGGCCTGTTTCAACGGGGACTACCCGATGATGGCTCTTGACGGCGGCGGGGACAACCCTAAATCAGGATGCTGATATTTTTTTGTATATAATTGCTGAGGAAGCCTTTCTTTCATTGAAAAGAAAGGTTTCCTCAGGCTCCTTCCCTGGAAATCAAGTTCTCACGCTTTCTTATACAACGCCAGACTAAGCCCCAGAGCCATCAGCACAGCACCGGCGATTCTGTTCATAAGAGTGCCGGCCTTTTCGTTCTTTTTCAGATAATCCCCGATGAAGCCCGCCAGAATTCCGCAGGTTCCGAACACTATGAACGTGCAGACGATGAACAGCATCCCGAAAACAGCCATCTGTCCGGCCGCGGAACCGTTCTCCTCTTTTACAAACTGAGGAAGAAAGGCAATGAAGAACAGAGCCACCTTGGGGTTCAGAATGTTTGCCGTGATGCTCTGTATGAAGATCGATTTCGGGGAGAGTACCTTGGTATCGCCGCCGCTAAGGGACGCGCCCTTCGCTGTGAAGGTTTTCCAGCCTATATAAATCAGATATGCGGCTCCCAGAAGCTTGATTATTGTGAATATTGCGGCTGAGGACATGACAATGGCCGAAAGCCCGAGAACGGCAAATGCCGTATGCGCTATGTTGCCTAAGGAGAAGCCCGCCGCCGCGGAGAGAGCCGACCTGCGCCCCTGAGTCATCCCCCTTGTGATTACATAAAGAATATCGGGCCCCGGGGTGACTGCGAGAACTGCTGACGCTGCTGAGAAAAGAAGGATCTGCTGAATATCGGGCATTTGCGCACCTTTCTGACTTTTTGCAGATAGTGGGATAAAAGAGAATGGGTGTCAAGGGAAAAGCGGTTTGTGTTAGCCGGCTTCAATGTTCATGCCGAAAAAAAAAGCCCCGCTCGCGGCGGGGCTTGGGTTGTTATTTGAAGAGGTTTTCGTAGAACGGGCTTATTTCAATTTTAGCCTTGGCTTTTGCTTCGGCAAGATAAGCCTTCAGAGCTTCGTCAGACTTGGTCATAAGAAGTTCGTTCCTGATCATGTCTGCGTAGTCTTTAAGCTCATCCATGGAGGGTTCGGCTACTTCATTCACATAAACAGCGTAAACGGAGCTTCCGTTTACAAAGGGTCTTGCCGTGAATTTGCCTGTTCCCGCCGCGAATATCATATCATTAAGTTCAAGGTTCATGCCGATGCCCGGAACCTGCTGTGATCTCATAAACTGAGGAGTTGTGGTGAAGGTTGTGCCGAGCTTGTCTGCTGCGGCTTTGATGTCAGCCTCTTTCATGGCTTCATCAGCCTTTGCTGAAGCAAGCTTCACAGCCTCAACCCTTATATAGTCAGCCTCAACCGCCGCGCGCACTTCTTCGAACTCGGGTATTCTGGATTCCTGAACATCCGCAATCTCAAAGATGTAGCTTACTCCGTTAATGGTTTCAACCTGGCTTACCTCAGACTTGGAGAGTCTGAAAAGTTTAGCCATTACATCAGGGTTAGCGGAAACAGGCTCAACCATATCCGCCTCGGAGAAGAAACCTGTTTCCCTGACGGGGAGCTGTGTCTCTGCGGTGCTGTTGTAGGCTGTTATGTTGGCGGCTTTAACCACTGCTGTGTATCTGCCGAAAACATATTCCCTGAATTCTGCTTCGCCTGACTGCTCAGTGAGAAGCTTTTTGATGTCTTCCTTAACTTCGTCAAGGGTGGGCTTTCTTGCTTCCTGTTTTTCTTCGGCTTTGATTATGTGGTAGCCGTACATTGTTTTAACAACGCCGCTCACTTCGCCTGAATTGAGGGCGAATGCCGCCTGTTCAAACTCGGGAACCATCTGGCCTTTTGTGAAGAATCCGAGGTCGCCGCCGTTTGCCGCAGAGGAGTCAGCGGAATATTTTTTTGCGGCTTCGGCGAAGTCAAGTCCGCCTTTTATCTCGTTCAGTATGCTTTCTGATTTTGCGAGAGCCGCTTTGACAGCTTCGTCATTGTGCCAGTCCTCCACACGGATAAGGATGTGTCTGGCGTGCACGGCTTCGGGAGAGTTGAACTGATCCTGATTGCGCACATAGTAGCTTTCCGCGTCCTGATCAGACACAACCGAAGCGGGAGTGAAGGAAGCAGGGTCAAAGTATGTGTACAGAACTTTGATGCGTTTGGGGATGCGGTAGCTCTCGGTGTTTGCCGTGTAGTATTCTTTCAGGGCAGCCTCTTCCGCCTTTATTTCGTGGGCGAAGTTTTCCGCGCTGAAGGTTATGTATGATACGGAGGCTTTTTTGTTTCTGTATGAGTATTCTTTTGCCACTTCCTCATCGTTTACCGAAACTGAGGCGGCAACAAGTTCACGCATTTTTTCCGCAAGCCTGTCCGTTTTTACGGATGCTTCAAACTGCTGGGGAGTCATGCGGCTTCTGGCAAGGATTGTCTGGTAGGCATCCTTGTTGAACTTTCCGTCCACCTGAAAGGAGGGGATGGATGTTATGACAGCCAGAACTTCGTCGTCGGAAACGGTTATGCCGTTTTCCTCTGCTTTCTGAATCAGGAGATATTTGTTTGTCAGGTCTTCTATAACCTGTTTCTCAAGCTCCCCGTCCTGAGCAAGAGAATCGAAGTTGTCTCCGAATATGCTTCTCATGTAGTTGCGGGTGTTCTCAAGAGTGTTGGAGTATTCTTCGTAGGATACTGTTTTTCCGTTGATTTTCATGAGGAAGTTCGCGTTCGCGACGTTATCGCCCACACCCCATACGAGGAAGATGGTTACGACAAATGCGATGATAACAAACCAAAGGGCAAACTTGAGGACGGCTTTTTGTTTTCTGAAGCTGGTAAGCATTTGGTGACTCCGAAGTTTTTTAATTAAACTTAAAAAGGCTCGACAGGGAAACTCCGGCACATAATCGCAAATGTTACCGTTGCTCCCTTCCGGGCCTGGCGGGGTTCACACAGCAACCATTGCAGAGGCCCCATCGAGCCACTCTCTTGATACTTGAAAAACGGAGAAGGAGGGATTCGAACCCTCGGTACGCTTTCACGCACATACGAGTTCCAGTCGTACGCCTTCAACCTGACTCGGCCACCTCTCCTTTAAGAGAGAACAGATATATCAGGCACATTTGCATCTGTCAACAACTAAAGACAGGTCTTATTAGGTCTTAAAGGGGAAAAGTTTAGCCTTGGGCTGCGCGCGGATATTTCAGGGGACGGCGCAAAGGAAAGGGCGGCTTCCGCGCCGCCCTGCCGCAGTGTTATTTAAATTCGTATTTGAGTGCTGTCATTCCGGCTATTTCGTCCATTCCGACGCCCATCATGCTGCTCAGCATAAGCTCCTGAAGGCTCACAGGCTCAGCAGGCTTCATGGTAAGCACGATCTCTTTTCTGTTTTCCTGAAGCGCTTTCTTTATATCTTCCGCGAGCTGTTTTTCAAAAGGGGACTCGGTTTCGGCTATGTCCTGATCCAACTCCGCTATGAATTTCTGTCTGCGCTCTTCGGGTGTGGAGTTGTCGCCCTCTTCAGGGGTGAAAAAGAGCTTTTCCGCAGCTCCCTTGTCCTTCATGGTGAGGGTGAGGCTGTTCAGCTTGAGATTGGCCAGATCCTCCTGCACCTTTGCGTTAAACTCAGCGTCATTCTGAAGAGCTGTTGTATTGCTGCTGCTGAATTTTGCGTAGCTTTTTATATCCACACCGCTGAAGGTTAGGTTGATTTTCACGTCCGCAAGATCCCTGAAGAAGAAGTTCATGCGGGTGTATTCGTATATCTGTTTAGTGAAGTCCGCGTCTGTCGCGAGTTCGATGTCGACCACAAGCTCATCGGTTCCGAGCTTTGCCGTCATCTCCGGTGAATCAACCGGAAGGCGGAGCGCGCTGACATTTATTTCCGTGTTTTTAGGTATACCGTCTTCGGTTTTATACTTTTTGACGTATATCTCATCGATTTTGATGAATTCATCGCCGTTGGCTATTGTGATGTCTTTTATTTTTGACTTGTAGGTAACGATATTGAAATCAAGGGATTCCGCCTTGAAATAGAGCCCCGAGTCCTCAAAATCAACCTGCTTTAATTTGCCGCTCATGGTGACGGGGTTTACGCTGAGCGCCTCGTACCTTATTTTTTCGCTGAAACCGGCTGAAGCGGCAAATTCGTTGATCCGCTCCACAACCTGAGTTTTCAGATACGCCGATACGCCAACATAAAGGAGAATCAGCAGGACTGCGGCAAGGGCCGCTGCAAGACGCTTTTTTGTCATAATTTTCACTTGCTCCGTAATATTATCCGCCTTTGAAAAGGCTTTTTATAGTCTATTGATCCCCACGCTAATATCAAGTAGAATAAACAGCCGGAAGGTCTTTTTTTTGTAAAGGTGAAAGAACGGTCTTGCGGGTTGAGCCGCAAGGCAGTAAATTTTTTTTACGGCAATGAACTTTTAAAGCTGATGCTTATCAAGGTAAGCAGGAGGAATAGATGGGAGATGCTCTCGTAGTAGAAAAGGTAATTGAAGGTGACGCGGCGTCGTACGAGCTGCTTATCCGGAAATACCAGTCCAAGCTTTTCAGCACCGTGCTTCACATGGTTAAAAACCGAGAACTGGCTGAAGACATTGTGCAGGAAAGCTTTTTAAGGGCTTTCAGGAAGCTTGACACCCTTAATAACCGCTCCCAGTTTTATCCCTGGATAAAACGCATAGCCCTTAACATGGCACTGAACCACTTTGAGAAGGAAAAGCGTGTTCTTGATGTGGAGACGGATGAGGATGAATCCAGCTTCTTTGAAAACATAGCCTCCGGCGAAAGCCCTGAAGAGCTTACGCTGAAAGAGGAAATGAAAAGATATGTGCGCATGTTCGTGGACTCCCTGCCGGACAGGCTCAGGGTGGTCATAATACTCCGCGAGGTGGAGGACATGAGCTATGAAGAAATAGCGGAGATGCTCAACATCCCGCTGGGAACAGTCAGAAGCAGACTGTTCAACGCCAGAAATATTATAAAAGAAAGACTCATAAAACAGGGGCTTGCAGATGGACTGTACAAAACATCGTAAATTGTTGTCGGCTTATGTAGACGGTGAATGTTCGCAGTTTGAGTCCGCAGCGGCGGAGGCGCACCTGAAAAAGTGCGCTCCGTGCAGAAACGAACTTTCAGAGCTTTACACGCTGGGTTCCATGATACGGGAAAGCTATTCAAAAACGGAAGAGGTTGACTTTGCCTCCTCTATTATGGCCTCCGTTATGTCGGACTCGGGCGAAGCTGCCGCACCGCTCAGAAAGAGCAGGAAGAAAGTCATAGGGTTCAGCTCTGTGGCCGCCGCTCTGGTCGCGGGACTTATGGCTTTTGCCGTGATGAACCCTTTTGAGACGGACAGCGTCGCATCAGGCAACGAAAAGCTGGAACGCTACGTGTTTGAACACGTAGCCAGCACATATGACGGCACACATGATGAAATCGGAGTAGTCAACTTCGGACAATGACAAGAATTATTTTTTTAATCCTTCTTATACCCTTTGTCAGTTACGGCGGCGATGTGAAGGTCTTCTTCAAGATCGCCGTTGACGAAAGGGCTTATTCCTCCTTTCTTCTTGAAAATCTGGGCGAGGGGCATTCCGCCCTGCACGATCTGGCGTCCAGACTCAAGGAAAAGCATCTGGAGCTGGATAAGATACAGAAGGATTTTTACAACATTAAAATTGAATACGGCATGAAGTATAACGGACATGATGCCGCTCAGTACGACATCATTCCTATTCTGCCGGACAGGTTCAGACACGTTCTCCTTGTTGATGAGAAGTGGGACCAGATTCTCCGCAGGGAGGTTTACGACCCTGACGGCAAACTGATCTACGCCTACAGCTTTGAGGACAGGGACGGGGAGCTTAAACCTGTAATAGACCGTCCGCAGCCTGCCCTGTCTGCCGGAAGGGACGAGTTCCCGGGATTTAAGGCTGTTTTCAGGAAGGAGCTCAAGGACGGAACCGTTCAGACTTTATATTCTGACGGGCTCAACCGCTTTTCCGTTTTCGTCAGCCGGACGGAAGGGGAGATGAAGGATTCCGCCCGCATCTTATACGGTAATTACGTTTTCAGAAAACAGATTGGCAGAACGTTGTACACTGTTGTGGGAACCATACCTTTTCCGCAGATGGAAAAGGTTGTAGCCAGACTTGCCCTCAAGGAGGAAAAATAAATGGTAAGAAAAATTACCGCTTTTTTATCAGTGCTGATCATTTTCGCGGCCGCTTCGGCGCAGGCTGCGGTGGCTCCGGTCAGCTTTTCGGATGTAGTTAAGAAAACGCGTGACGGCGTGGTGAATATATCGACAACAAAAACCGTGACGAGAAAAATGCCTGATATGTTCCACGATGAATTTTTCAGGAAGTTTTTCGGCGATCAGTTCAATATGCCCGACAGCGGCGGAAAGCCCAAGGAATACAAATCAAGCTCCCTCGGCTCCGGCTTTGTTATTGATGCCGCAGGACTGATTGTTACAAACAACCATGTCATTGACGGAGCAGATGAAATAGTAATCAAGCTCAACGACAAGCACGAGTTCAAGGCCACTGTGGTGGGCAAAGACCCCATGACCGACCTTGCTCTCATCAAAATAGACCCTAAGGGCGTGAAGCTCTCCCCAATCAAACTCGGCAATTCAAACACCGCTGAAGTTGGCGACTGGGTGGTGGCGATAGGAAACCCCCTCGGGCTTGAGTGGACAGTTACCGCCGGAATAATAAGCGGCAAGGCGAGAGCCCTCGGCAGCGGGCCTTATGACAGCTTCATGCAGACAGACGCATCTATCAACCCCGGCAACTCCGGCGGGCCTCTCCTTAACCTTGACGGTGAAGTGGTGGGCATCAATACCGCCATTATCCCTTCCGGTCAGGGGCTCGGCTTCGCTGTTCCCGTGAACATGCTGAAGGATATTCTGCCCAAGCTTAAAAAAGGCAAAGTGGACAGAGGCTGGCTCGGCGTGACTGTTCAGTCCATTGATGATAAAATTGCCGAAGGCCTCGGGCTTGAAAATGAAGAGGGAGCTCTCATAGCCGATGTTGTCAAGGGCGATCCGGCTGATAAAGCCGGCGTGAAGGCGGGCGATGTTGTTGTGGCTATAAACGGCAGACCTGTGAAGGACAGCAGGGAGCTGATCAATGTAATCGGCGGTTATGAGCCCAACGCTACAGTTAAGCTTACTGTGGTGAGAGACGGCAAAAAACGCGAGATTCCTGTTAAGCTCGGCCTGAGAAAGGATGAAAACAGCGGCAGCGCGTCGCCTGCGGAACCCGATGTTTCAAGACCCATAACCGTTAAGGAGATAGACGCCGCGACGGCAAAGAAATTCGGTGTTGAGAACGGTGTTGCGGTGACAGCAATAGATGAAACAACAAACGCCTACAATGCCGGATTGAGAAACGGCGACATTATCCTCTGGATAAACAGACAGGCGGTAAAATCCGCTGAGGATTTCTACAGCAAATTCGACAAAATAAAATCAGGGGATGTGGTTTTCCTCAAGGTTGTCAGCAGAGGCAGCGGAAGATTCATCGCCTTCGATAAATAACACACACAGATACCTCAGGCGGGCTTTCATGCCCGCCTGAGTTTTTTTCAAAGCTCTTTTTAGAGTAATCGTAAATATTTGCTGAAATCCTCCCCCGCCCTCCTTCAGAAAAGGAGAGTGCTTTTCTTCCTGCGTTAGTGAGCAGTGCAGAGATGGGCACTAGAATCAACCGGGGACATAGGCAGCATTTTCAATCCTTCTCAGTTAATTATGTATTTGAAAAACGCCGCATCCGCCGCTATAATAAGGGGTTAATACATTAACGGAGGAGAACATGCCATCTTTCGACGTGGTCAGCGAAGTTGACGGTCAGGAACTTGACAATGCTGTGAACATTCTCAAAAAAGAGATCGAGAACAGATACGATTTCAAAGGTTCAAACACAACCGTTGAGCTCAATAAAAAAGACAAGAAGATCCACATGGTCACAAATGATGACATGAAGATAAAAGCTCTGCGGGAGATGCTTATCGGCGCTCTTGTGAAGCGCTCCATTGATCCTGACTGCCTTGATTTCAAAGATCCTGAACCCACAGGCAACAGGCAGTTCAAAAGGGATGTTGTCGTGAAAGAGGGGCTGGACAAGGAAGCGAGCAAAAAGATCGTGAAGATGATCAAGGATTCCAAACTCAAGGTTCAGGCCTCCATCATGGATGACAAGGTCAGGGTTCAGGGCAAGAAGATAGATGACCTTCAGGAGGTTATACAGTTTCTTAAAACTGCGGACCTCGGTATCCCCCTTCAGTATGTCAATATGAAGAGCTGATAAAATGAAAGAGCTGTTTGACGGTGTTGTACGCTTCCGTGACGAGGATTACGCTGATCACAGGGAGCTTTTTGAAAACCTCGGTGACAAGCAGTATCCGCACACGCTTTTTGTAGGCTGTTCGGATTCCCGTGTTGTTCCCAACCTGATTACCCGCACAATGCCCGGTGAGCTTTTTGTGGTGCGCAATATAGCCAACATGGTTCCGCCTTACAGGGAAACCTCTGACTATGTCGCCACTACCAGCGCCGTGGAATATGCCGTGAACATACTTAAAGTGCAGAACATCGTAATCTGCGGCCACTCCAACTGCGGCGGCTGCTCCGCACTTTACCAGTCTCCGGAGTTTCTCTCCAACGTGCCCAAGGTGAAAAAGTGGCTTGAGCTTGCCGAACCTGTTAAAAAGAAGGCCTCTGAAATGTGCGGGGATGACCCGGGCAAAAGAGAATGGGTTACGGAGCAGGTGAACGTAATCCATCAGGTACGCAATCTTCTCACTTATCCTTATATAAAAGAAAGAGTTAACAAAGGTGAGCTGAACCTTTACGGATGGTATTATATTATTGCCACCGGAGAAGTGTATAACTACAACTTTGAAACGGGCTATTTTGACTTGATAAGTAATGAGCAGTAGAACCGCCGGCCTCACAGCGGGGCTGGCATCCTATATTTTCTGGGGGCTGAGCCCTGTTTTCTGGAAGCTTTTTGATCAGGCTTCCGGTTTAGAGGTGCTTGCCCACAGGCTTGTGTGGTCTTTCTTTTTCCTTCTGGCTGTTATTCTGATTCAGGGGCGCCGCGGCGAGGTTGCGGCGGTATTTACCGATAAAAAAACAGCACTCATGCTTCTTCTCTCCTCCATAGCTATAAGCATAAACTGGGGAGTGTTCATAATCTCCGTGAACACGGGGCACATACTTCAGGCAAGTCTCGGCTACTATATGAACCCCTTTGTCAGTATGCTTTTCGGCATACTTATCTTTAAGGAAAAGCTTAACAGGCTTCAGATATTCGCCGTGGTGCTTGCCGCGTCCGGCGTGCTGATTTACGCCTCGGGGCTGAGGAGCTTCCCGTGGGCTTCCGTCTCCCTAGCGGTGAGCTTCGCCGCTTACGGAGCTTTGAGGAAGCACGTCAGGGTTATGCCAATACCGGGGCTTCTGGCGGAAACCCTTATTATGTTCCCGTTTGCTCTGGGCTATCTGGCGTATGCCGAATATTCCGGCTCAGGCAGTTTCGGACATTATTCATACACTTTCGATTTTCTGTTTATCCTTTCCGGACTTGTGACATCAGCCCCGCTTCTGGGGTTTGCCTTCGCCGTGAAAAGGCTGAAGCTGATAACCGTCGGAATACTCCAGTTTACCGTGCCAACTCTCCACTTTCTGCTGGGGGTGTTTGCATATTCCGAACCGTTTACTCCGGTACACGCCGCAACCTTCAGCTTGATTTGGCTTTGTGTCGGCCTCTTCATCACAGATGCGGTTTTCCAGACTAAGAAATCTCCCTCAGCCCCTCTTTGATTTAAAGAGGGGCGTTTATCTTTGGCTTCCCCTTTTCAAAGGGGGATTGAGGGGGATTATTTGATGGATTTTTGAGATGCTCTGTCTGTCTTATTTTTTCAGAAATGCGATCAGTTTGTCGAAGTCAGGGCTGGAAGTAACTTCCGGCACGTATTCGGCATAGGTCACGACATTATTTTCATCCACAACGAAAACCGCTCTGGCGAGAAGCCTGAGTTCTTTAATCAGCACCCCGTAAGCCGTTCCGAATGCCGCTTCCCTGTGGTCGCTGGCGGCTACTGCGTTCTCTATGCCTGCGGTGGTGCAGAACCGCTTGATGGCAAAGGGAAGATCCATGCTGACGTTGATAACTGCGTATTTGTCGCCCATTGAGGCTATCTCGCTGTTGAACCTGCGGAGCTGGAGATCGCACACAGCCGTGTCAAGAGACGGCGTGACGCTTATGACTTTTGTTTTTCCTTTATAGGTGTCAAGGCTCACAGGCTGCATTCCGCCGTCCAGCACAGTGAAAACGGGCGCCTTATCGCCTACTTTGATCTCATTCCCTACGAGGGTTACGGGGTTTCCTTTCATTGTTACAGTTCTTGCTTTGTTCATTAATTCCTCCGTTTCTGACTGAAGTGCACTGTCATGCCGCTTAATGCTATGAGTATTATACCACATATTCCCATAAAATCAGGCACTTTGTCGCCTGCCATAACTCCCGCCGCTGTGGCAAAGATCAGGCCGGAATAGCTGACTGACGCCGCCACGGAGGCTCTGGCAAGGGAATACGCCTTTGTGAGGAAGTACTGCGAAACAGTGGCGAGTATGCCTACCATTATGATGCAGTACCACTCATAGGCTCCGGAAGGAAATCTGTGAAAAAGACCTCTGAGCGGCTCGTTCCCCAGAGGGGTGTGGTAAATGAGGGCATAAACAACAGGCGGGCCAATCACCCCCGCTGTTGCGAAGGATGCGACAATGGCTCTGGGCGAGTAATATCCCCGCAGGTTGCGGACTGTTGTGTATGCCGCCGCCGCAAACAGCCCGCTGAGCAGTGCGCATAAGCTTCCGGCATTCAGCCCGCCCGCCTCCGGACGCATCAGCATTACCACTCCGGTGAAGCCTGCCGCCAGTCCCGCCCAGATCATTATCCCCTGTTTTTCCTTCAGCAGGAAAAAAGCCAGAAGAGCGGTGAAGATAGGGTCGATTTTAGTGAGTGTAGCCGCCGTTCCCAGAGGAAGGACAGATATGGAGTAGAAATAGAAAAACAATGCTAAAAAACCGAAAACACCTCTCATTGCAAGCATGACAGGTTTGCCCCCCTTCGCTCCGGACGGGCGGGCGATCATGGTGGGGATAATTATTATGAGACCGATTAGATTGCGGAAAAAGACGATTTCGCCTGTTCCCAGAGTCTGCCCGAGGATCTTTACATAATAACCCATGCCTGAAAAAAGTGCGGAGGCGAGAAGCATATAAATTAT
>JBFWJG010000059.1:0-11724 GCA_050253335.1 Deferribacterales bacterium
AGACTGTTTATGACAACGTGCTGAAAGCAGCGCAGGAGCTTGAGCGTGATGATATCACGGTGGAATATGTTAAGGACACTGCTGAAATATCGAAATATGTCATGGCAACACCCGGGGTTGTGATAGATGAGGTTGTGGTGCATGAAGGGAAGCCCCTTCCCACTGTGGAGATCATCAAGGAAATGATAATAGACGAAGAATATGACTTCGGCGACGGTGAAAGCTCAGGCGGCTGCGGATGCGGCGGATGCGGGTGCTGAACAGTGAAAAAGCGTGTTCTTTTCGTCTGCATCCATAACAGCGCAAGAAGCCAGATGGCCGAAGCCTTTCTGAACAGCATGGCTCCTGACAGGTTCCAAGCTGAAAGCGCAGGGCTTGAGCCGGGGAAGCTGAATCCGTTTGTGGTAAAGGCAATGGCGGATATTGGTATTGATATCTCCGCCAACAGCACAAACGCAGTGGCGGACTACCTCAAAGAAGGCAGGCAGTATGATTATGTTATAGCCGTCTGCGACAAAGAAGCGGCCGAAAGATGCCCTATATTCCCGGGTTCGGGCGAAAAAATGCACTGGGCGTTCAGAGATCCGTCATCCTTTGCCGGAACGGATGAAGAAAAGCTCGCATTCGCCGCGGAAGTCCGTGATGAGATAAAGCAGAAACTCACAGAATGGCTCGGCGCAGTCTAGTCATACTCGTTCCGCAGTATTTTCAGGGCTTCATCAAACTCGTAGCTGCTTACGGCCTTGTGCAGTTTCTTGAACTCAAGTTCGCTGAAAAAAGCCGAGGCCTGCTCGCGGACACTCATAAAATAGTCCACTGTTTCGCTGTCGTCATCCTCAAGCAGACTGCACATTTTTTCCATAATCCGCTCAAACTCCTCTCTGGAAACGGGCGGAACCGCCTCCGTTCTGGTATGCACCGAGGATGACTTCAGCGATGCGGAAACAGACCCGACCAGATTCTCAATCTCTGAGGCAAACTCTTCAGAAGCAGCGGAAAAGTCGCCTCCGTCCGCAATTAGCCTTTCCAGTCTTCCCGCAGCAGCATAAAGCCTGTCAGCGCCTATGTTCCCCGCGGTTCCCTTCACTGAGTGAGCGGTCATCTCCGCTGATTTGAGGTCGCCCCTCCTGATCTCCTCAAGTAGTTTTCTGCCTGTGTCCCTGTTTACTGCCGCAAATTTCTCCAGCATACGCAGATAAAGCTCGCTTTTGCCTGCGACAGTCCTGAGCCCCTTTTTAAAATCTATGCCTTCGATAGGCGGAATATCCGCTTCTTTTCTCGAGGTTCCGGCAGAAACACTGCATATACCGCCGAACTCACCCGTAAAACAGAAATTTTTCAGACATCCGTAAAGCTCCTCCGGATCAAGCGGTTTCGTTATGTGCCCGTTCATGCCCGCTTCACGGGTTTTCACCCTTTCACTCTCCAGAGCGTGCGCAGTCATGGCTATAACGGGCAGTTCAGCAAAACGGCTGTCTGAGCGGAGTATCCTCACAGCCTCATATCCGTCCATCTCAGGCATCTGGAGATCCATGAACACTATGTCGCATCTTTCGCCCGATCTTAGAAAATCCAGAGCCTCTTTTCCGTCCGCCGCCTGAAAAACGGCTGCTCCTGTATCTTCAAGCAGTTCTGCGGCTATCTGGCGGTTTATTTCATTGTCATCAGCGATAAGCACACTGACTCCCCTGAAGTTTTCGGTCTCCGGCGAGACTCCCGCCTCTATTTCATATCCTGATTTAAAAACAGCGGACGAAAGTCCGTCAATGAGGCTTGAAGCCGTGGCAGGCTTGACTATAAAGCCGTCAGCCCCGTATTCCTCTATGGTTTTCCTGTCGAGGTCACGTCCGAATGCGGTTACAAGCACTACATACGGCTTGTTTCTTATCTCAGGATCGCTTTTTATTATCTTCGAGGCCTCCAGACCGTTCATGCCGGGCATTTTCCAGTCCATCAGCACAATTATGTATGGGTCCTCAGCATCAGCCGCTTTTATCATCCTTAAAGCATCAGCGCCGCTTTCAGCTTCATCAGGCTCAAACTCAAGATTAACAAGGATTTCCGTTATTATCTGTCTGGCTGTGGCATTATCGTCCACCACAAGCACCCGCATGTCCTTGAGGCTCTCGCTTCCGTATCTGAGATCCGTCACAGACGCTGTCCCTATCTCGAAAACTGCGCTGAAGGAGAATGTGCTCCCTTTACCGCGTTCGCTCTCAACATTAACCGAACCGCCCATGAGCTCTATCAGGCTTTTTGAAATACTCAGCCCGAGCCCTGTTCCGCCGTATTTCCTTGTGGTTGAGCCATCCGCCTGACTGAAAGCGGCAAAAAGCCTGCTCTTCTGTTCCTCAAGCAGTCCCATCCCTGTGTCACGCACGGCAAAGCGTATTTCCGCTTTACCGTCAAACTTTCTCACAACCGTCACACTGAGGGCGACCTCCCCCTCCTCCGTGAACTTAACTGCGTTGCTGACAAGATTGATCAGAACCTGCCCCAACCGCAGCGGATCGCCGATTATAACCGCCGGAACATCCGGAGCCACATGCAGAAGAAACTCTATCCCCTTCTCCTCAGCCTTCTGAAAAACAACCGTGACTATGTTTTCAAGCACGCTGTCCAAATGAAACTCAATTTTTTCAAGCTCGTTTTTGCCGGCTTCGACTTTGGAGAAATCAAGAATGTCGTTGACTATGGCAAGGAGCGAAACTCCCGCATTTTTAACTTTTCTGATATAGTCAGCCTGTTTGAGGGTCAACTCTGTCTTGAGTGCCAGATCGCTCAGACCAATTATGGCGTTAAGGGGGGTGCGTATTTCATGGCTCATGTTCGCCAGAAACATGGACTTTGCTTCCGTGGCGCTTTCCGCTGTCAGTCTGGCCGCTTCAAGCTCCTTCATGACCCTTTTTTTATCTGTGATGTCCTCTTTAATCCCCACAAAATTTGTTATCTGTCCGGCTGAGTTTTTCACAGGGGAAATAACCACTGATTCCCAATAGCGCTCGCCTGACTTCTTTTTATTCAGAAATTCCCCGTGCCACTCCCTCCCTGCGAGAATGGACGACCACAGCTCCCTGTAGGTTTCATCATTTGTACTGCCGGATTTTAGTATGGAAGGCTTGCTTCCCCTTGCCTCTTCAGGGGTATATTCGGTGAGCTCCGAGAATTTCGGATTCACATATTCTATGATTCCGTCTGCGTCTGTAATCATTATGGAGGCGGGGCTCTGCTCCACTGCCTTGAGTATTATACGGTTCCGCTCCTCGGCCTCCATCCTTCATTTTCAGCTTCCGGCGGTGATAAAAATCATAAGCTGAACTGTGAGAACCACAGAGAAAACAGTCCAGAACACGGAGTTTCTCACAAGCGGGGGCAGAATCTCATCCATTTTAACCAGATAGGCGATCTGCCATGAGCCTTCGAGATCGTTCCAGTCGATGGGGTGAGTCTTAACAAGATATTTTTCTCCGCCCAGAGTTATATCCTCCCCGTCAAGAACAGCCCCGAGCTCCCCCGCCTGCTCCTGAAAACCAGAACCGAATCTCCGCAGGGAGGAAAGCCTTTTTTTTCTTTCGGAGTCAAGCCTTCCCGCAACTTTATAGAGATATTCCGGCCTGTTTGAAGCAAAAACGACGCCGTGCGGAGAGACCATGAACACCGGATCTTCATATCTGCTTATGAAGTTCTCAAGGTTTTTTATTGAGTCCTTGACCACCATTACCCCTATCACAGGCGAGCCGGACATTTTATCCGCGTAAACGGGCGTGGCGATGTAGAGACCTCTGGTTTTTGAAGATATACCCTGCGCGGCATAAACATTCTGCACGCCCTTCATAGCCTGAATAAAATAAGGACGAAAACTGAAATTCTGCCCTGTGAGGCTTATAGGAGATACATCAGAATATGAGACAACCGTGCCGTCCCTGCTGAGGAGATAAACAGCCTCAGCGTCATTCTCCTTCAGAAGAACTTCCTGAATGTCCGCAACAACCGGATGATCCAAAGGCAGACCTCCGAGGACGATCGACTTTATGTAAGTATTGATTATTCCGAGTATGGACGCGGAACCCATGCTTTTGCTGTATATGGTTCGAGAGTGAATATTATCTACTATCTCAGAGGCTGTAACCTGAATCTCGGAGCGTTTCTTGAAAATATATATCTTTTCCGCAGCTTTTGATGCCACATAGGATGCTGACAAAGGAAGCAGAAGAAGAAAAACCGCCGTGAAAAATATTTTCAGAAGCTTTGAAATCCTGCCGCCTTTCATATCAGTCACCGAACTCGTCTTTTATTTTAATCACATCGGGCATACATTTCAGAAGTGCCCCGGCGATGCGGGGATCAAAATGCTTCCCGCTTTCACTACGGATAAGCTCAACAGCTTTTTCAATGCTCCATGCCGCCTTGTAAGGCCTGACGCTTGTGAGAGCGTCAAAAACATCCGCCACAGCGGCTATCCTGCCCACTATGGGTATTTCGTCCCCTTTCAGGCCGTCGGGGTAGCCGCTTCCGTCCCATTTTTCATGATGAGTAAGCGCAGCAGTCGCCGCTGTCTGGAGAAGCTCGGAACCGTGCCCGCCTATTATCTTGTAGCCTATACGGGCATGTTCTTTCATCAGCCGCCACTCCTCAGCATCAAGGGGGCCGGGTTTAAGGAGGATCTGATCAGGGATGCCGATTTTTCCGACATCGTGCATGGGCACAGCGGAAAGAATAAGCTCCGCTTCAGAATCCCTCATCCCAAGTTTCTTCGCGATGAGGTGGCAGTATCTGCTCATACGGACAATGTGCATACCTGTCTCATTGTCCTTATACTCGGCGGCAAAACCGAGACGGCGGATTATTTCATGTCTGGTTTCATGAAGCTCTTTCGTTCTTTCACGAACCATCTTTTCAAGCATTCTGCGGTGGTCATACATGCTGAGCTGGGTTCTCACCCTCGCCAGAACAATAGGAGCGCTTACTGGCTTTGTTATATAGTCAGCTCCGCCGGCGTCAAACCCCATGGATTCATCGCTGATTTCGCCTTTTGCCGTTATGAAAATCACAGGGATTGAGCGGGTGATAAGGCTGGATTTGAGTGCGCGGCAGACTTCATAGCCGCTGATTTCAGGCATCATCACATCCAGCAGAATGATGTCCGGCAGGTCTTTTTCAGCTATTTCAAGGGCTTTTCGGCCGCTAACGGCCACCTTAACCTTAAACTCGGGCTTGAGGATATTGCTGAGAATATCAATATTTTCAGGAACATCATCAACAACAAGAACTGTCTGCTTTTTGTCTCGATCTTCCATAGATACACCTGATAAGGAAATGGTTGTCCTTACTAGATGTTAACATACACAAAAGGAAAAGTGTGAAAAATAATGACTTGATATTACATTTTGTGCAGGCAGACAAAAATCAAAAGAGCCTGCACGGAATTATTTATTTGTTCTGACTATTTCGTTAACTTCATCAACAACATATTCCATATGTTCAAGCATCGCCCTGTAGGCTTCTTCCGGATCACGGGCACAGATTCCTTCATAGATTTTCTGATGCTGAAGATACAGCCTCTCAAAACGCTCGTTATCCGTGTAGAGCCTCGAACGCACTTCATAACTGACCTTCTCCACCCACTGGTAGATTGTGTTCATGATGTGGATCAGCAGTATGTTGTTGGTGGCGTATGATATTGTGTTGTGAAAATTTGCATCGGGAATGTGCCCCACTTCGCCTTTGTCAAGTGCTGAGCGCATTTCATCCAGATACTCCTTCATGTTTGCGATCTCTTCATCACTCGCGCGGGCGGCGGCAGTTTTCGCTGCCCAGGTCTCAAGGATTTTGCGCACTTCCATGAGGTCGACTATAGCGTCTTCACGCTTGATGAACTCTTCCATGGCTTTATCTATGGTCTGCGAGGTGAGAGACTTGACATAGGTTCCGTCCCCATGGTTCTGAAACAGAAACCCCTGAGCCTCAAGCTTATGCAGAGCCTCCCTGAGTGAAGGACGGCTGACACCGAGCTGAGCGGCAAGTTCCCTTTCCGAAGGAAGTCTCTCCCCGGGGGCAAGCTGCGCTGTGAGTATCATTTTCTTTATCTGCTCATAGATAATGTCGCTTATCTTTTTCTGTCTTATTTTCTCAAACTTCATTCCCACGGCCTTTAACTGTAAGTAGTATTGAACGAGTATATATTAAAAAATTGTTTTTTCTAATATATTTTTTGCGTGGAACACTATTTTATTTTCCGTAAAAAATCATAAAGTTCCGTCACAGGATGAGTGACTTCCGCATCGAGCCCTTCCCTTGCGGCCGCATCAGCAAGCTGCATTGCGCACCCGGGACAGGGGCTGTAGACTTTCACGGTTTTTTTGTCCTTCATTTCCTGAATTTTTGAACGGGAAAAGCCCTTTGAGCGTTCGTAGTATTTCAGGCTGAAAGTGCCCGCGAACCCGCAACAGCTCTGGTTTTCAAGCTTAATATATTCTGTCGCCGTGCTGTTTCGCACAAAGTTTTCCACCAGCACTTTTTTGCTGTCCTGATAGTGGCAGGGAAAATGGACTGTGCTTCTGCCTTCCGCACCGCTCTGAAGCCTCACCTTGAGAATCTCCTCAAGGAAAACCAGAATATCCACCACTTCCAGCGGGCACTCGGCGCCTGTCTGCTTAGGCCCCATTTCATACAGGCCGTACCTGCATGTGGGACAGCAGGTTATGATATACGCTGCGTCTTTATATTCCGCCAGAGCGTTATAATTCGCGCTCACGGCATTTCTGTACATCTCAAGTTCGCCCATGGAGGCGGCGGGTATCCCGCAGCAGATGTTTGTTTCGGGCACATAAACAGATACCCCGAAGTGCCTGAGCACCTCCACCACAGCGGTTCCCCACTCGGTGTAGATGAGGTTCACAGCGCATCCGGGATAAAACACAACACGCATTATCTCGCTGTCGGCCTTGTTCAGCCCTCCGTATTTTTTCACGAAGGCTTCGCTTTTAAGCTCGACAACGTTTCTTCCGCCCAGACCCGGAATCAGGGGTCTGTAAATTCCGTCCTTGACCTTTTTACTGCCGAATTTAAGCCCCATGTGCATAAGCGGGGCCATCCTCGCCATAAGTTCCGGCTTCTCCATGGCTGTTTTGAGTATGAACTTCTGCCATTTCGGCAGTTTTTTGATTTTGCGGAGAACTTCTCTTCCGCGCAGAAAAATCTCGTCGGTCTTAACGCCGCTGGGGCAGGCTTTGAGACAGCGGGTGCAGAGAAGGCACTGGTCAAGATGTTTAAGTATCCTGCCCGCATCCTCAATGCGCCCTTCGTACACAGACTGGAGAAGGGAGATTTTCCCCCTCGCCACTGATGATTCCCTTCCGTCAGTGCGGTAAAGCGGGCAGTCTGACTGGCAGGTGCCGCACTTCATGCACTGAAGCATCATTTCCTCAAGCTCACGGAGCTCTTTTATCAGTTCATCCATCTACAGCCCCATTTTGTGAGGATTGAGAAGATTTTTCGGATCAAGGCCGTTTTTCAGCTTTTTCATAAAGCGGATTGTTCCGGCTCCGACCTCGCTTTCAAGATATTTTGCTTTTGCCGAACCTATTCCGTGCTCGCCGCTGATTGTTCCTTCCAGCTTGAGGGCTGAGGCGAATATTTCGTCAATCGCTTTTTCCACCCTCAACATCTCATCCTTGTTCCTTTTATCGGTAAGGATTGTGGGGTGGAGGTTGCCGTCTCCGGCGTGACCGAAGGTTCCCACCGTAAGATCATACTTAACGGTGATGTCCTTGATGCACTGCATCATTTCCGGTATGCGGCTTCGGGGGACGGTGGCATCCTCAAGGATCAGAGTGGGCTTCAGGCGCGCAAGACTGCTGAGAGCCTTTCTGCGTGCTTCCCAAAGCTTGTCTCTCTCCTCAGGTGTTTCAGCGACATGGATTCTTCCGCCGAGTCTGTTGCAGATCTCTTTGACTTTGGCGTAATCGTCCTCAACTGCCGCGGGGTGTCCGTCCACCTCTATGAGAAGAAGGCCGTCAGCATCGGTGGGCAGGCCGATTCTGGCGCCTTCCTCAACAGTCTTAATTGTAAATCTGTCCATAAGCTCCAGAGTCGCAGGAGTTATCTTCGCCCCGATTATTTCCGACACTGTCACGCTGGCCTTCATAAGGTCATCATAAATAACAAGCATCGAACGCGAAGCCTGCGGCTGGGGCACAAGCTTCAGGGTATGTTCGGTCATAACGCCGAGCAGGCCTTCGGATGAAACCATAAGCCCGCTGAGATTAAACCCGGTAACCATTTTAACGGTTTTTCCACCGGCAATCACTGCGTTGCCTTCCATATCAAAAAACTTTGTACCCATAACATAATCGCCGGTAACACCGTATTTGAGAGCCCTGAGCCCTCCGGCGTTTTCGGCGACGTTTCCGCCTATGGTGGACATTTTCATGCTTCCCGGATCGGGCGGATAAAGAAGCCCTTTCGCACTGACAGCCAAAGCCAGATCGGCAGTAACCACGCCGGACTGCACAACTGCGTACATATCCTCTGTGTTTATTTCCAGAATTTTATTAAGCCCGGACATGAGAAGGACACAGCCACCCTTAATGGGAAGCGTTCCTCCGCTGAGATTTGTTCCCGCTCCTCTTGTTACAAGGGGGATATTCTCCTCACAGCACAGTTTAATTATCATGCATACCTGCTCTGCGGTTTCGGGTTTAACAACAATTTCGGGTACGCACATTTCACCGAAGGAGGCGTCATATGCGTAGCACATGAGATCCTCCTCTTCTGTCCAGACATTTTTTCCGGCGATTTCGGCAAATTTAGCTATCAGGCCTTTGGAAAGCATTTTGTCCTCGCTCTTATTTAAACACTGCGTTAGGCAGCCATGTGATGATTTCGGGGAAAACAACGCACAGTATCAGCGCTATAAGCTGAAGCAGCACGAAAGGCAGAATCCCTTTGTATATATGGCTGAGTTCCATCCCTTCCGGTGCGACGCCTTTGAGATAGAAAAGCGCATAGCCGAAGGGGGGTGTAAGGAAAGACATCTGAAGGTTCACGCAGACAAGTATCGCAAACCACAGCGGATCGAAACCGAGCTGGTTTACTGCGATAGGCGTGAATATCGGCACGCAGAGAAGAAGAATTCCCAGCCAGTCCACAAACATTCCCAGAAGGAAGATGATGAACATCATAACGCCGAGTATCACATATCTGTTGTCGCTGACTGAGAAGAGAATGTCAGTGAAAACTTCTCCTCCGCCGAGACCCATGAATATGGATGTATAAAAGTTTGCGCCGACAAAGATAAGCATAACCATACATGTTATCTTCATGGTGGAATAAGCCGCGTCTTTAAAAAGCTTCACATTTACCCTGCGGTTGGCGAAGGCAAGAAGAAGCGCACCCACACAGCCCAGACCTGCCGCCTCAGTGGGCGTTGCGATACCTGCGGAAATACTTCCGAGAACCGCAAGAATCAGGAACAGTGGCGGGAAGAGAGATTTGCACATCATAACAAATTTCTGACCCGCTGTGTGGATTCTCTCCGCTTTAGGGATTGGAGGACCTGCGTTGGGCTTAACCTGGCAGTAGATAAAAGCATAAACAAGGTATGTGAATGCCAGAAGAAGACCGGGAACAACTGCGGCCATGAAAAGCTTGCCGACGCTCATCCCTATGAGACCGCCGTACACAACAAGCATGATCGACGGAGGAATAAGTATCCCCAGCGTTCCGCCCGCGGTGATAACCCCCGCTGTGAGCGAGAGGTCATAGCCTTTTTTAACCATTGAGGGAGCCGCAAGAAGACCCATAGCAACAACAGAAGCGCCGACGATTCCAGTTGTAGCGGCAAACACGGTGCACACGACTATTGTCGCAAGCGCAAGCCCGCCTTTGATAGAACCCATGACAACATACATCGTCTCATACAGATCATCCGCCACACCGGACTTGTCCAGAAACTGCGCCATCAGTATGAAAAGCGGTATTGCCACGAGAACATAATTTGTCATCAGGCCGTAGCTTTTGTTGGCAAGGATAAAAAACGCCGTGGGGCCGTAGCCCAGAATTCCGAAAATAATACCAAGCCCGCCGAGGGTTATTCCAAGGGGGTGTCCGAGGAAAACAACCACAAGCAGGATGACAAACATCGCTACCGATAAAAATTCAGGAGACATCATGCTCTCACACCTCTGATCTGCTGAACAGCTTTAAGGAATTCTGCTATCCCCTGAATAAGAAGAAAAACAAAGCCCACTGCCAGGAATGTTTTGAAATGATAAACAGGTGCGCCCCAGGGGGACTGCACACGCTCAAGCCCCTGCCAGGACTGAAGAGCAAAAACATAAGAGGCCTTAATAGCTATTATCATAAAAGGGAAGAAGAGCACGAGGTAGCTCACCGCAGCTATCCACCCTTGAACCTTCGGGTTAAGTTTTGCTGTTATAATATCAATACCTACATGCATCTTGTGCTTCAGCGTGTAGCCGAAGCCCATGAGGAACATAACTCCGTAAAGCATGTTGCTCAAATCGAATGCCCAGACTGTGGGCTTGCCGAAAACTTTTCTGCTGATTACTTCATAGACAACTACGATAAGCAGCAGATAAACGGAAAAAGAAAAAACCTTTCCCACCCACTCTGTTACTGATTCTATCAGTTTGATTAACTTTTCCATAAATGCTCCGAAAAATGACTGCAATGATACTGTGCGGATCCTGATCCGCTCTGTTTCATATCCGTAAAACGCTTACAGTCCGACCGAAAATAAAGAAGCACAGGGCAGGAGAACCCTGCCCCGCGCCTTTCAGTTTAGTATTTTATTCGTAATGTTTGCCCGCAAGATATTCATCTTTCGGGAAAGCCGCAACTCCGCCTCTGAGGTCTTTCCATACAGAGTATTCAGCTATGAAGCTGTTCTGAGAAGCGAGTATTTTATCAAGCAGGGGGTTGCCTGCTCTGAGTTTTGTAAGATAAGCATCAGTTGTTTTTCTGAGCTCGTTAAGCGATGCAGCGTCAAGCTTGTTGAACTTCACGCCTTCTGCCTGATATTTCAGGATAGCTTCGGCATTTTTCTTTTCGCTTCTTGCTATGTCCCACATCTGTGTTTCATAGGAAGCTATAAGAAGAGCCTGCTGAAGGTAAGGGGGAAGCTCATCATACGCTTTTTTGTTTACAGTGAACATGTTCTGCACGCCTGTCTGGTGCCAGCCGGGAAGCATTACGTTTTTGGCGATTTCCTGGAAGCCCATGGGGTACGTGATGAAAGGAGTCGAGAACTCTGCTGAGTCAAGAACGCCTCTTTCAAAAGCGAGGTAGATTTCGCCGCCGGGGAGCGGAGTAACGGAAACACCCATTTCTTTAAGAATGTCTGCCGCCCAGCCCACAGTTCTGATTTTCATGCCGGAAAGCTGTTTAACATCAGTAACGGGGTTTTTGGTGAAGAAGCCCATCTCCTGACCGGAGTTACCGCCCATGAGGGGTTTAAGTCCGAAGTTGCCGTACAGCTCATCAGCAAGGCCGATACCGCCGCCTTCCATAAGCCATATGGAGTATTCGATGTTATTAAGACCGAAAGGAACGGAAGCGAAAGCAACGAAGCCTTCTTCTTTGCCTTTCCAGTAGCCGGGCCAGTCGTGACCCATTTCCACAACGCCGTTTCTCACAGCGTCAAACACCTCGAAAGCGGGCACAAGCGCGCCGTCGGGGAAAACTTTGATTTTGAGCTGGCCG
>JBFWJG010000060.1:0-11475 GCA_050253335.1 Deferribacterales bacterium
CTATATGAATCACACACATAATTTATTCAGCAATCTCAATAGGCAGTCTTTATAGATAACTACTTGAAATTTACATCCCTGCGGGGCCATTCCCCACAGGGACATATTAAAGATATTATCTCTTACTTCTTTTGTTCTTCGATAATCCTTTTATCATTCTTAATATCAAAATTACGGAGAAGGGTTATTATTCGCCTTATTCTTGCCGCAAGTTCGTCCCTTTCCTCTTGCAAAGGACGAAGCTCAGACTCCATTTTTTTGAGCATGGGGTAAAGATAATCTTTTTCAATCTTCCACAGATCCCTATGTGTTATACGCTTACTAGCAAGCCTGATGCTTCTGTATCTTGTTCCTTTTTTCTGATTTTCGACATTAGTGAGCCTCTGTCGAAATTCAAAATGATGCGGACAATACAGGCAACCTTTTTTCGAGCAATAGTGCAGAGAAATATACACGGCTCCGGTTTTATAGCTAAGCTTCTGTTTTTTCACCGTCTCTTCAAGACATTTCTTTACAAACTCAAAACGCTCGAAAAGTACCCTTGTCATATCGTACACTTCCAATAGTTCATTCATCTGAACCTCCTTGATTATTTACAAGGTCATAGCTCAAACCCCAGATGAAAAGTGTGTCTTTTTTGCAATTTCTGAAGAATCTGAAGTTTTTTTTTCAAGCCTCAAGTTTACGCATAGCGCATATTAATATTATGATTAGCGACTATAAAAATATTTTAAAAAAGTATAAGCCGAATACCCAAATCACAAAATAAGCCTATAGTACAGCAGTTTAGTATTAAATCTGTATCAGAGTGTTTTTTCAGGAATCTAAAAAAGACACAAAAAAGCACGGAGGAAAATTGTATGACTTGATCAAGAAGGAAGTTAATAGAGGAAACAGATGTCAGACAAAAGGGTCATTTTTCTGCAAATGGTTTTTCAGGAAGACGGGAAAATAATTTCTGAAGATGTTACAAAAGAAGTCCTCAGAATGAAACAAGAAGCCAATACAAAAAAATTATCCAATGAAATTATGTCTGTTGAAGAAGTTGCCGAACTACTCAAGATCAAAGTTCGCTCAGTACGTAATAAAATGTGTAATGGAGAATTCTTAGAAGGTACGCACTATAAGAGACTTTCAAGACGCCATGTCGTATTTTATAAAAAAGCATTGCTGGAAATGCTCGGTCTGCCCTAACTTATTCAAATGAGATATTATATCAAAGATAATAAGCTGTGGGTTGATTTTTCATATAAAGGTGTCCGTTGCAGGGAATCTTTAAAAATCAAGCCTACCAAAGCAAATCAGAAATATGCAGAGAGGCTGCTCGGAGAAATTGAAAATCGTATACTGGCGAAGACATTTAATTATGCTGATTATTTTCCTGAAAGCAAAAAATGCTTATTATTCGGCGGCAAAAAGAATGTGACTCTTTCAATAGGTGAGTTGTTTCAGCAGTGGCTGGACAATGCGGAAAAGAGGTTCAAAGCTCAGCACATATCAAGAAGCACACTCAAAAATTATCATAAAGAAACTAAAGCATTCGTGGAATATTTTGACAGCAGCAATATTAAAAATATTACTAAAGCAGATATTGATGACTTCATCATTGACTATTCCATAGGGCGCAAAGCCAAGACTGTGAACAACAGCATTCTTACTCTGAAACAAGTCTTTAACTATGCAGTTGAAAAGGAATACCTTGAAACCAGTCCGATGCTGAAAATAGTACTGCTGAAAACAGAAAAACCGGATATACATCCGTTCAGCCATGAAGAAATGATGGCAATATTAAATGAGCTTAAAGAAAGCAGAGTATATCCAATAATCGCCACTTTATTTTTTACCGGAATGAGGATAGGAGAAGCCCTCTCTATGAAATGGGAGAACGTTGATTTCCATGAATGGACATACCATGTCAGAGAGTCCTTCTCCAACAACATGCTCACCAGAACAAAAACAAAGGAATCAAAAAGAATTATTGAACTGACAGAGCCAATGCAGCAGATTTTGCAAGGACAAAAATCAAAGACCTTTCTGCATTCCGAGTTTATATTTCTTAACAGCGATGGAAAGCCTTACACATCTTCCCACAGTATAATCAGGTACTACTGGAAACCGGTATTGAAAAAGCTTGGAATAGAATACCGTATTCCGTATCAATGCAGACATACATTTGCAGTGCTTTCTCTGAAACTAGGTGATGACCCTGAGGATGTGGCAAAACAGCTCGGACACACATCACTCCAAATGCTTTTTACAAGATATGCAAGATTCATAAAAAACAGGGCAAAGAGAGAGTCAAAGTTCGCAGAATCTGTCACGATTTTGGCACGGAATAAAAAAGCCAGTGGATAACCCACTGGCTTTTTTGGTGATTCTAAATAGGCACGGGCGGTTTCGAACCGCCGACCCTTGCGACGTCAACGCAATGCTCTCCCGCTGAGCTACGCGCCTGTAATTAATAAGAATCCGTACATCCTGTCGGATTCTTACACACGCTCGCGCCGTGGTGAACACGGCTGCGCTGCGCACGGCGGTTTTCCGTCAGTGGAAAACCATATCAAAAATCCGTACAGGCAGACTCTTAACTCTCCCCCAAATGCCGCCCCTAGCTTTCAACAGCTCAGCTTCACATATGTGAGAGAAAACTTATTGCATAACCGGAGAAAAAAATCAATCCCTAAAGATCGTTAATTACAAGTCCGGTCTGAAGTTTCGGGTAGAAGTAGGTTGATTTCTGCGGCATAACAAGCCCGCTTTCGGAAATCTCCCTCACAACTTCGATATCCACACCCTTCATCATGAATGCGAGTGCGGGTTTCTTAGCCATGAGAGCCTTTATCTGCTCCATAGTCTGAAGGAAGTATATCCCCTCTTTGCGGAGTATCTGCTCATCGGAAATGCCTGTTCCGGGCTTAATGAGAGTCTCCTGAATCACATATGGGTCCACCTTTCTGTATGTGGGGTGAAGGGTTTCAAGCACCTCATCCCTGAGAGTAAGCCCGATGTATTTCTCACCGGTGAACACTGCGAAGTTTCTCGCAGGCCCCTTTGTGTTGAGAAATTTATCCGCGGCGTCAAAGGACGCAAGCTCCGAGACTTCATAATTTTTCCCGACCTTTTCGATAAATTCCTCAAGGCTGAAATCTTTGGGAACTTCCACCACCCTGTGCGTGGGGAAAATTTTGAGCCCTTCGTCATAGAAGTTCACAAACATCATCATAACAAAATCGTAAGGCTTGACATTGCCTTCCAGATCATTGTTCTGCTCTCTTTTGAACTTTTTGTAGTCCAGAGCGGTTTCATATCTGTGATGACCGTCGGCTATGTAGATAGCCTTGTCCTTCATAAAATTCTCTATTTCTTCAATAACCTTTGTGTCTGTTATCTGCCAGATGGTGTTTTTAACCCCTTCATCATCCACAGCGGAGGCAACGGGCATGTTTTTCTTGGCGTTTGTGAAGGCGGAGGAAAGCTTGTTCTCCTTATCCATATACAGGCCGAAGATCTGGCTGAAGTTGGTCTGACATGCCTTCATAAGCTCAAAACGGTCTTTCTTGGGGCCGGAGAGTGTTTTCTCATGGGGAAAGACAGATCCTTTGCCCAGTTCCTCAAGCTTGAGGAGGCCGACAAAGCCTGTTCTGACATACTCCTTGCCGCCGAAGCTGTATATCTGCTCATAGAGATAATAGCCCTGCTCCTTGTCTCTGAGGAGTGTGCCGTCCTTTTTCCAGTTTTCATAAAGATGTGCGGCATTCTGATACTTTGCGTCGCCTTCGCCGTCAGGAAGATCAAGCCTCACCACATTGGCGGCGCATCTGCCCTTCAGCGTCTCTTTCATTTCATCCGATATTACATCGTACGGAGGGGCGACAACCTGTTTGAGAAGAACCTTCTCCAGATTATAGCGCACACCCATGAAAGGTTTTACAATAGCCACCTGAGCCTCCTAGCCTGCAATGATTCTGGCAAATTTTCTTTTGCCTACTTTAAGTATGTGTTCTCCCTTTGCCGGGATCATGTCAAGGTTTTCAACACGCTCATTATTGAGGTAAACCCCGCCCTGTTTTGCCGTTCTTCTGGCTTCGCCGTTGCTGGGGGCGAAATCAAGCTCCCTGATTATATCAAGCAGAGATTTGCCTTCGGTGCTGAGCTCCGGCATGTTTTCGGGATTCTCTTTATTGGAAAACACTTTCTCGAAGTTTTCCCTTGCGTCTTTCCCTGCCTCTTCTCCCCAGTATCTGGCAACAATCTCCACTGCGAGGCGTTTTTTAGCCTCCATTGGGTGGAGAGCGCCTGAAGCTATATCCTTCTTCATCTGCTCTATTTCAGCAAGGCTGAGATCAGAAAGAAGAAGGTAGTAGCGCATCATAAGCTCATCAGTGATCGACATAAGCTTGCCGAACATCTCCGAAGGCTGTTCGCTGATGCCCACATAGTTGTTGAGGGATTTGGACATTTTATTAACGCCGTCAAGCCCTTCGAGAATGGGCACTGTGATGGCGTTCTGCGGTCTCTGCCCGTGGTCTTTCTGAAGTTCCCTGCCCACAAGGAGATTGAACTTCTGATCGGTTCCGCCCAGTTCCACGTCTGATTTGAGAGCTACTGAGTCATACCCCTGAACCAGCGGGTAGAGAAATTCGTGTATGCTGATGGGTCTGTTGTCCTTATATCTTTTGGAAAAATCATCCCGCTCAAGCATTCTGGCGACAGTGTAGGAGGACGCGAGCCTGATCATGTCCACGGCGCTCATAGCTTCCATCCATGTGCTGTTGAAAGCAACTTCTGTCTTCTCCGGATCAAGAATTTTAAACACCTGTTCCTTATAGGTTTCCGCATTTTTAAGCACTTCTTCCTTGGTGAGGGCTTTTCTTGTCTCGGACTTGCCGGAAGGATCGCCTATCATCCCTGTGAAATCGCCTATGAGGAAAATTACATGGTGTCCCAGTTCCTGAAAATGTTTGAGTTTCTGAATAAGAACCGTGTGTCCGAGGTGAAGATCCGGCGCAGTGGGGTCAAACCCTGCCTTGATCCTCAGAGGGACTCCGGTTTTGAGTGATTCTTCGAGCTTTTTCGTCAGTTCCTCTTCGGAGATGATCTCCTCGGTTCCCCGTCTTATAAGCTCCATCTGCTGTTGTACAGGTAGCACTTAGCCCTCCAAATTTACACGGACTAACCGCCTGTCCTGAGCGGCTTTCCGGCGATCTGCCCTGTCTCTGAAACTGGCGCAAATCCGTAGTCAATATATACGATCAATCGTCCAAGTTCAAGTAAAGTCTTGATTTACGCCTGTTCAGGAAGAATCAGAGACATTATCTGCGGTTCAAGGAATATGTAGAGAAGCGCCGCTGCGGCTATAAACAAACCGAAGGGTATCATGTAGTTTTTGTCTTTTTTGAGGATAACAAGAGGTATGCCGACGGCGGAACCTATGAGGGCACTGCCGAAGACTATGAAATACACAGGAACATATCCGAGAAAAGCGCCGATCATCATCATAAGCTTGATGTCTCCGCCGCCCATGCCTTCCTGCCTGCGGAGCTTTTTATACAGCCACGCGGGAATCCACAGGGAAAGAAAGCCCGCTGCGGCGCCGATCAGCGAATCTGTTATGCCCGGATGGGTTATGAAAGAAAACATGACTCCCATGACCGCCCCGCCCAGAGTGTAAGTATCAGGAATTATGCCGCATTCAAACTCGGGATCGGCCGCGGTGAAAACATCCGTCAAGCCCGCTCCCAGAAGCAGAAATACAAAAACAAGATATTTCAGCGTGTACAGGCTTATTCCGAATTTCAGGAAAACCAGCAGAAACATGACTCCGGTGAGGAGCTCCACCAGCGGATACTTCATGGATATTTTCCCGCCGCAGTCACGGCATCTGCCTTTCAGGAGAATGAAGCCTATGAGGGGAATATTAGGATAAAACCTGATTCTGTGTCCGCATTCAGGGCAGCTTGACGGAGGATAAGCGACAGACAGCCCCCTCGGGAGCCTTGCGATCAGCACATTAAGGAAACTGCCGAACACGAGCCCGATTATAAAAACATATGAAGACAGGACTGCAAAAGGGGGCAAGAGAGACCTTATTTTTCCTGGAGCGCCGCTTCTATGACGAAGCTGCTGCCTTCCAGACTGAATTTCACGCAGAGGCTTTTTGTTGTTCTCTGCTTGGCTATTTTATGGTCTTTTCCGAGAATCACGTTGGGAATGGAGATTTTGAACCTTACGCCGAGACGGGAGAAGATCTGTTTTGCGCCGCCTGCGATCATGTTGAGGATTTCGCCTATTGCGTCCGTAACATCTTCGTCAATCGCGCTTTTTTCTTCTCCGGCGAAGCTCTTGTAAATCCTCAGTGCGAGTGTTTCGGGCATACTGATTATAACAAATCCGTTAGCGTCACCGGCAAGGCCTATCACTCCGGAGATTTCATTGACGAAATCCTTCTCATCGCGGACATAGACCTCTTCCTTCTTAGGCTCGGCGCCTACCATGGTTTTAAAAACTTCGCTGGTGGAAATTATAAAAGGATTGATATGCTCAGCTTTCATAGAACCTCAAAAATCCGCCGGATTTGCCGCTGTATGTTCAGATGCCCAGAAAGGAAATGCCTCTGGAATCCGCATATGCTTTGCAGCCGTCATAATCGACAATAAACGTGCTGCCCGCCTCAACCGCCAGAACACTTCCTTTATTATCTGCTATTTGTTTCAGAGTGTCAACACCTACGGTAGGTATGTCAAACCTGTCGTCCTGAAACGGACGTTTGATTTTTATAACAACCGCTTTGTTTTTAGCAAGCTTACAGCCGCGCTCTATCGCCGCGTCAGTGCCCTCCAGAGCCTCGACCGCCATTACTGCTCGCTTGCGCACAATTATGGTCTGCCCTATGTCAAGCTCGCCGATTTTTTTTGCGATCGCAAAGCCGAATTCGATATCCGCCTGTTCCTCTTTGTCCGGTTTACGGGAAGAGATCTGACCTTCCGGCGCAAGAAAACGGCTTAGAACCTCTGTCTGTTTCATGATATTTATTCCGTTGGCCTCGAACTCTTCCCTGACAGCACCCATCAGCGTGTCGTCACGGAAGTCCCTGACCCTGAAAATCAGCTTGAAAAGCGTGGCGTCAAAACGGAGCCTGCCGAGCAGAACATCCTTGTCTACCTTTCCGGCAAACACCACATCCGTCACGCCCGCTTTTCTGAGTGTTTTAATTACTTTTCCCACCTGAAGAGGGGAAAAGACAGGGAGATCGCCGCAGTAAGGGCGGAGAAAGTCTGCGACGCCTTCCGCAAGGGCAATTACCATGTGCTCCTTTCCGGCGGCTTCCAGCTCTCTCTTCACCAGAAGGGGTATCTCCCCCCTTCCGGCAATTATCCCTATTTTACTCAAATTCTGACCTCTTCAGCACCTATGCCCTTTGTGAGCATATCATCAATCTTCAGGGCAATTTTGAGCGACTTCAGTTCATGCTCCACAGTGACAACACGCTTTACCGTTCCGTTTATGCAGTCTATGAAGTGCCTGATCTCCTGTTTCAGAGGGTTGTCCTTGTAAACAAAGAGCCTTTCCATAATATACTCGTTTCTGTAGTGAAGCTCCTTGTTTCCGAAAACGTGCTGACTCTGCGCGTTGCGGTAGATGTTGATGTCCTGACTGGTGTAGTCCAGCGTGATGAAGGCATCCTTCTGGCTTATGCTCATTATCCTGTCTTTCTTCTGGGTCACACGGCTCACAACTATCTGCGCCGTCGTGTTTCCGTCAAAGCGGATATTCACAGCCGCATAGTCCGGCAGATCGGAGTAAACCTTGGAGCCTGAAGCCTGTATCTCAACAACATCAGCGCTCACCATGTTCACTATGATGTCTATGTCGTGAATCATCAGGTCAAGAATGATGCTGTCTTTGGCGAAGTTGGGGTTGAAGGGGCCGACCCTTCTGGATTCTATGAGGTAAGGATTGTCCGCTATTTTGCGGAGCTCCTGAACCGCGCCGTTGAACCTCTCCACATGGCCTATGTGAAGCACAAGGTTCTTTTTCGCTGCTATCTCAAAAAGTTTCTGAGCCTGTTCAAGGTTTGTGGTTATGGGTTTTTCCACAAGAACGTGCTTGCCTGCCTCGAGACACTCCTTCACTATGTCGAAGTGATATTTCGTGGGAGCTGCAACGGTTACTGCGTCAACCTTGGGAAGAAGTTCACGGTAGTCGGTGAAAGCTTCGTATCTGAATCTGGATTTAAGCTCGTCCAGAACCGCCTGCGAAGAATCGCACATTCCTGTCATTTTTACATTCTGAAGCTCGTCGTATATATTCAGATGGTATTTGCCCATCTTGCCGAGCCCGATAAGGCCAACATTAAGCATGGTTTCTATCTCCGGGAGAAGCCTCTTTTCGAAGGGGCCTCTATAAAATCAATAAACATTTTTACTTCCTCAAACTGGGTAAGCTCTTTAAGGAGAGAGGGAACGCTTTCCCACGCATTTGAAAGATCGCCGTAAATATGCAGGGCTTTTTTCAATTCAAGTCTGGCTTCGCTGGTCATCCCTCTGCGGCGCAGGCCGACAATGTTCAGCCCCGGGATTCCGCCGTCAGCGAAAAGGCAGAAGTGCGGCACATCTTTGGTCACGCTGGCTCTGTTGCCCAGCATTACCATCGAACCGACACGGGTAAACTGGTGAACTCCCGCGTAGCCGCCGAACACAGTGAAATCGCCAACGTGCACATGCCCCGCCGTGCAGGAATAGTTAGTGAAAATAACGTTATTGCCCACAACGGAATCGTGGGCTATGTGGGAGCCTGTCATAAGGTAGCAGTTGTCCCCCACGAGGGTTATCCAGTTTTCCTTGGTGGTTGCCCTGTGGATTGTGGCAAACTCCCTGACGACGCAGTTTCTGCCTATTTTAAGTTTGGTGTCTTCGCCTTTGAAGCCTGTGTCCTGAGGAGCTCCGCCCACGTGCGCATTGGCGCAGATTACTGTCCCTTCGCCAATCTCCGTGTGCATCTCCACAACAGCGTTAACGCCTATTTTTACACCAGCGCCGATTCTGCACCCTTTGCCCACATAGGCGCCGCGTTCTATCTCCGCTGTTTCATGCACTTCACTGCCCGGATCAACATACGCAAGAGGACTTATCATTTCACTTCCCTCATAACCGCAGTGAGGATCGCCTCACACGCCGTTTCACCGTTAACGCTCGCCACGCACTCGGACTTGAGGAGATCCCTCTTCGCCTTGAGCACTTCGCAGTTAAGCGTCAGCGTGTCACCCGGTTCGACAATTCTGCGGAACTTCGCATTTTCAATGGACATAAAGAGAAAGAATTTCCCTTTGCCTGTCTCGCCCTGCCTGCTGAGAGCATATATTCCCGAAGCCTGCGCCAGAGCCTCAACAATAAGCACACCGGGCATAACCGGATAACCCGGGAAGTGACCCATGAAGTGCGGTTCGTTGAACGTTACATTTTTTATTGCCGTTATTCCGTTTTCTCTTATCTCAAGAACCTTGTCCACAAGGAGGAACGGGTAACGGTGGGGAAGAATTTCAAGAATCTTTCTCAGATCCATCATCATTGAGTCTCCTTGAGATATCATTCACTTTCTTTCTTATATCAGAGATTTCCAGCAGGGCAGCGTTATTTCTCATCCATTTCAGCCTCGGCTGAATCGGATAGCCGCCGTATATCCCGCCTTCTTCTATATCCCTGTCGACACCGCCCTGAGCGGCAATGACAGTTTTTGATACGACTTTTACATGATCTTTTGTGCCTGATCTAGCTCCGAAAATCACGTAATCGCCTATTTCACAGCTTCCGGCTATGCCTGTCTGCCCCACGAAGATGCAGTGTTTCCCTATCTTCGTGTTGTGGCCGATCTGCACCTGATTGTCTATCTTGGTTCCTTCGCCTATGACAGTATCGCCCAGAGCGCCTCTGTCCACACAGGAGTTGGAGCCTATCTCAACATTATCGCCGAGGACAACCCCGCCGACCTGCGGTATTTTTACTGAAACACCCTTATCCTGATAGTAGCCGAAGCCGTCAGCACCTATGACGCAGCCGGAATGGAGAATAACTCCGTTTCCGAGGCGGCAGCCGTGATAAACGGTAACATTAGGGTAGATAACGCAGTTATCGCCCACAACTGTCCCGGTTCCCACATATGAGTTAGGGTAAACCACTGTTCCTTCGCCGATGACGGCATCATCCGCAATTGCGGCTCCGGCTTCGATTCTGGCTGTGGGAGCTATTTTTGCGGAGGGGGCGACATTTGCCCTCCCGCTCACTCCCGCGGACTTCGCGGCGGGCGGGTAAAAAATATCGATAGCAAGCGCCAGAGCCGCGCGGGCTTCCTTCACATAAATGACCGGTCTGTCCGCCGGAAAAGCGTGCCCTTCCGGAATAACAAAAGCGGAAGCCTCTCCCCTGAGGGCGGCCTCCGCCAGTTTTTTGTCAAACAGGAATGAGATGCAGCCGCTTTCGGCAGAATCCACAGGGCGGATGCCGGTGATTTCAGCATCCTCTCCCTCAAGCCTTCCGCCTAGTTTCGCGGCTATTTCCGAAAGCTTCAGCTTTCCGCTTATTTTTTTGCGTTCCATTCCTTGTTGTACCTTTCGATAACTATGTCTGTTATGTCCACTTTGTCGGAGAAATACATAACACCCGCATGCTGAAATTCAACTATGAGCTCGTAGTTAAGCTCTTTTCCGAGTTTTTCGGTAATGGTAAGCACTTCTGACTCTATATCTTTAAGGTAACGCGCCTCTATTCTCTGAAGCTGGTTGGAATAGTCTTTCTTCGCGCCGTTAAACTCTCTGACAAGCCTGTTGATCTCCGCAGTTTTCTTATCTTTCGCTTCAGGAGTGAGCAGGTTTGCCTGCTTCTCGAAATCATTCTGAAGCTTGGTAATCTCTTTGCTGAGCTTCTCAAGCTCCGTGTCAAACTCTGATGCTTTGGTTTTCAGCTTGCTGTAAACGGACTTGCCGGAATCCGAAGTGCTGAGCACTTTCTGAAAATTGACAACGCCGATCTTGGCGAATGCCGTACCGGACATCATAAGAACCGCTGCAACAACTAAAGCCGTAAGTTTACTCATTAAAATAGCCTCCATAATTTATAATCACAAATTTTCCTTCCATGGAAAACCGCTGGTCAGTTCCGTCATTCTGAGGCAGAGCCGAAGAATCTCAAACTCCTCAGGCCTTCTGCACCCATCCCCCTTTAACAAAGGGGGAAAGAGGGGGATTTTCCATATCCCTCGCTGAGATCCTTCACCCTTCGGGTTCAGGATGACGCCGCAACATCACTGTTCCATCTATAGAAACTTTTGTTTTCTATTCTGTGTTCTTCCGTCATTCTGAGGCAGAGCTGAAGAATCTCAAACCTTTCAGGCCTTCCGCACCCATCCCCCTTTAACAAAGGGGGAAAGAGGGGGATTTTCCATATCCCTCGCTGAGATCCTTCACCCTTCGGGTTCAGGATG
>JBFWJG010000061.1:0-11099 GCA_050253335.1 Deferribacterales bacterium
GTAGCCTATGTCCGTACCCTGCTGGGCTGTGGCTGTGGTTTCAACCTTGCCTATGAGGATTGTGTTTGAAAGGTTTTTGAAGGCTGCGTTTCTGAGCGCGAGATAGTCGTTCGATTTCATGGCTCTTTCAAGCTCCTTCACGCCGAAACCGTTACCGGAAGCCATGTCCACAACTTCCATATTGCGCGCGGTAAGCTCATTTATGACATTTTCGGAAAGAGCGCTCGATTCCTCAACCCTTCCGTTGGGGAAAACAACAGGCAGCATAACGGAAATGGTGGTGTTTTTAGAAACAATGCCCACTGCGCTTTCTGCTTTTGTTTTTTCAACCATTGCAGAGATCTGCACTCTGTAGAGAGAGTCGTCCTTCTCTTCTCCGGTTACGCTGAAGCTTTTGATAACTCCCTGCACCTCGGTTTTTATGGCTTCGTCCACAAGCACGGCGTTCTGGAGAATAGCGTCAGACTTAACCTTAACTCCCGCCGCCTCTTCAAGGGCTGTCCATTTTGCTCTGGCTATTGCTATTGTTCTCGCTGAGGCGGTGTCTCCGCCCATTATATCAGCCTCGCCTATGGCGCTGACTTTAACCGGCTGAGCATAAGCGGCGGCAAAAAGAAACAGTGCGGCAAGAAAAAGAATCAGTTTTTTCATACAAACCTCTTTGGAATTTATTTTAAAAACACAAATACAACTTTAAAATCCGAACCGGATTCCAGAAGACTCCTCAGTTCCTCGGAAGCTGTCTTCCCCAGATAAACATCAGTATAGGAAACAACCTTTTCCGCATTCAGCGAAAGCGGCCTGCGCCTGCCTTCCTGAAACAGCATTGTCACAGCGTCCGGCATATCAGTCACATAGGACGGAGCGGAGAAGGTTCTGTTCCAGATTTCCGTTCCATCAGCGGAATAAATCCTGTTCAGCAGTGCAGGAACAAAGCTCCCCGCTGCGGCGTTTATTATCACAGAGTCGTAAACGGCAGAACCCCCGTCCGGTTCAGGCTTCACAGCAGAGGATGACTTCTCCGCCAGAAGCTCAAGGGGGTCTATTCTTCCGGTTAAACAATAATAACCTTTTTTATTCTGTTTGTCGTAAATTCCTTTGCCTTTGCAGGAAGAAAGAGAAGAAAGAAGCTCTCTGAAAACATTTTCTGACTCGTTGTCAAAAAGCGCCGAATCCTCCAGAGTCCGCAGACCGCTCACGGGCAGATCCGCAAGAAGAGCATGGGCTTTTTCCTCAGCGTCAATTTTTGCCCTTTTCATGGCATAATTCATTTTCACCCCTTCGGGGGATGAACCTGTAACCGTAATCCTGCCGCTGTTGAGAATTTCAATATGCGTAAGGGTTTCAGCCGGAAAAACAGCCTCCGCTCCGAATGCTGCGGCAGAAAAAAGCAGAAGAAAACACAGGGTATAAAGTTTTGCTCCCAAGACTGTCCCCCTGAGCGGTGATTTTTCTGATTTTAACTTTGATGAAAAGACTTAACAAGGTAAAAAACACATTGAAAAATAAAGATTATGAAGAAGACCGGATTTTTAATCATCCGGTCTTCCCGGTATTTAAAGGTTAAAACATTTTCTTGAACATGCTCTGCCCTTCAAGCTTTTCACGCTTGATGATCGAGCCTGTCTTAACTCTTGCGATAGCTTCCGGTTTTCCGTCAATTTTTGCCCATGACTGATCAGCGGCTATCTGGTCGGATATTACTATCTCCACAGGTATTTTCGCCATGTTGCATGATTTCTGGCCGGAGAAGGGATCTGCTATTTCTATGAATTCGAAGGCTTCAAGCTTTTCGCCGGGTTTAACACCAGCGTCACTGCCCATGTTGACAAGGGCGAGAGATTTGTTGCCTCTCATCTGTTTTATGTAGCCTTTGGGGGAAAATCTCTGTGAAAGATCCGGCTTAACATCGTCTATGGCCTCGCCCATGGCTTTTTTGGCCGCCTCAGCTATGAGTTCGGGGTTAAGACCCTGACCGCCGCCGGCAACCTCACGGCCTTTGACTTTGTTATTGATAACAACCTGACCTGTTTCAACATCTATCATCTTCACAGTCATTTCCACGTTTACAATCCAGCCTGTCTGCGTGTTTGCGGCGGCTTTGCCCACTGCAAGGGCAAGATTGAGCCATGCATTGCCTGTGTCATTGGAATTGCTTTTATCCGGAGCAACATACTTTGCGCTTATACTGTCCACGGTACCGGCGAAAATATACTGCACACCTGCGAGTTTACCCGCTCTGACGGCTGTGTCGGGATCTGCTATTGCCATCTGGAATTTCTGTTCGCTGAGTATGCTTTCAAGGCTTGATCTGTCGAAAATGCTCATTCCGCCAACATTGGCGACAACGTTTTCAGTGGCCGACTGTGCATATTCGCCTATTTTGGGAGCAACTTCCCTCATATAAGTGTCAACCTGTCCGGAGGATGTCACATCGGTTTTGGATGCGCCGACATGCCCCACACCGATCGCCCCGGGCGCAGCAACAACACCCACTACGCCCGCACTGGTACGTTTTGTTGTGGACTGACCCGCATAGCTGGTATTGGAAGCGGTCATCTTTCCGTAGGAAGTGTTATTAAGGAACTGCGCAACAGCAACTCTGGGCTTGTCAAACTTATAAAACGCTTTACAAACATCAGGGATAACTACCATTTCGGCATCTGCCGCCGTAACCTGAGCGGACATAGGATCAACCTTAGGTCCCCCGCCTGTGCAGCCCGCAACCGCGGCCGCAAGGACAAACAAAAATAATTTTCTCATCACCACACCTCAATATTTGAGTAATGTTAAATTTTAGCATAAATATTATAGTGTGAACAAAAAAATAACAAATGGCGGAAACTATTTTTTGCCGAGAACGGCCATGACTTTCTGAAGGTCTTCCCATGCGGGTTTTTTCATATTCGGACTGCGGAGAAGATATGCCGGATGGAAAGTAGGCATAACCATTATGCCGTTCATATCAACAAATTCCCCGCGTATTTTTGAGATGCTTGCGGTGGTTTTTAGCAGATACTGGGTAGCCACGCTGCCGAGGCACACAATAACTTTAGGCTTAACATATTCTATCTGACGGTAAAGATAAGGAATGCAGGCTTCCGCCTCCTCCCTGAAAGGCGCCCTGTTGTCGGGCGGGCGGCATTTGACTATATTTGCGATATAAACTTCCTCACGCTTAAACTGCATGGCCTCTATCATTTTGGTAAGCAGTTTTCCCGCTTTGCCCACAAACGGCTTGCCCTGCATATCCTCGTCATAGCCTGGGCCCTCGCCTATGAACATGAGCTGAGAGTTTTCATCCCCGTCTGAAAAGACAGAGTTGGTTCTCCCTTTGGAAAGGGCGCATTTTTCGCAGGACGCTACCTTTTCGGCCAGAGTCTTCATATCGTCTTTTGTCTCCTGTTTTGCCGAAACGGCGGGTTTAAGGATGTGGCTTACACCGTAGATTTCCTCTATCGGGTTTTTGCCGAAAGAGCTCATTTCAGAAGCCCCGCCGCGCGGATAAGGATAAGCTCCGCAAGCTCACGCTTGGAGCCTTTATTGAAGTGTTCGGACGAGCCGTCCGCGAAAAGGATCTCCGCCTCGTTGTCATCGGAGCCGAAGCCTATATCTTTTCTGGAAATATCGTTCGCCACGATCATGTCCAGCTTCTTTTCGTTCAGTTTGCGGATTGCGTTTTTATTGAGATTCTCGCTCTCAGCGGCGAAACCGCAGAACACCTGTGAATGTTTTTTCAGCGGCGCGATCTCTTTTAAAATATCGGGATTTTTTTTCAGGCGGATAACAAGTTCGCCGTCGTTCTTTTTGATTTTCTGAACTGCGGTCTCCACCGGAGCGTAATCCGCAACGGCCGCCGCTTTTATGAGAATATCGCACGAGGCGACATGCTCTCTCACGGCGTTCAGCATATCCTCTGCGGATTTCACATGCACTGTGTCAAACCCTGAGCAGTCGGCGCTGATGCTCCCTGCGATAACCTTCACCTCAGCGCCGAGTTCACGCGCCTTTGCGGCAACTGCAAGCCCCATCTTACCGCTGGAGTAGTTGGAGATATAGCGTACGGGATCAATGGGCTCGACTGTGGCTCCCGCTGTGACAAGAACGCGAAGTCCGGTGAGCGGGCGTTCGCCCTCTATGAGCCGGAAAAGCTCCTCCGGCTCCTTCATCCTGCCCTTTCCGCTTGTGCCGCAGGCAAGCTCGCCGCTGTCCGGTTCTATGATTACGTGCCCTCTTTTTAAAAGGGTCGCAAGGTTTTCCTGAGTTGCCGCATGGTTGAACATGTTGGTGTTCATCGCAGGAACAAAGTAAACAGGCTTTGCATAAACAAGAAGAGTGGACGTAAGCAGATTATCGGCTATTCCGCAGGCGGCCTTGGCGACAAGGTTTGCCGTGGCGGGGGCGATTATGAATTTATCCGCCCAGCCGGCAAGATCGATATGCTCAATGATTTCAGGATCAAGCCCCGGGTCGAACTCACCCGTGTAGGATCTGTTTCCGGTGACAGACTCAAAGGTGAGCGGAGTGACGAACTTCGATGCGTTCTCCGTAAGGATAACTTTGACATCGTGCCCTTCTTTCTTAAACAGCCTGCAAAGAGTAGGTATCTTGTAACAGGCTATTCCCCCGCTCACTCCTATGAGGATGTTAGCCATCTGTCTCCTCAAAATCTATTGCCTTCTCAATGATTTCATCAAGGGCATTGGTTGTAACCTTGTAGTATTTTTCGGTTTTAAGGGGGATGTCATCCTCCTTCATTTTGTTAAGCTGCTTGGCGCGGATGCTGGCAAGCCTCACGAGTTTGAAACGGCTTTTAACCTTTTCGTCCTTAATCCTTTTTTCGATGTCGAGCATGGGCATAAAATCTAATCCTCCTCTTCCATCAGCTCGTATATATCTTTCACGTCTTTTGTTCTAAGATGTTCGGCAATATACACTGATTCAAGATGTTTGTATGCTTCTTCAAAATTTCTGTTCATTATTATATAGTCATACTCGCTGAAAAGGCGAATTTCCTTGCGGGCATTTTCCAGACGGAGCCTCATAACATCTTCCGGCTCTGTTCTGCGGCCTCTGAGGCGCTTTTCAAGCTCCTTTATGCTGGGCGCAGTTATGAAGATATAAACGCCGTAGCCGAGAGAGCTTTTCAGTTGGCGCGCCCCCTGCGGGTCTATGTCAAGGAGCACATCGCCACCTTCGGCGATAATTCCCTCAACAGTGCGCCTTGATGTGCCGTAATAGTTGCCGTGCACCTCAGCCCATTCTATGAACTCGCCCTCGTCTATCATCTTTTTAAATTCGGGCACATCCACAAAAAAGTAGTCCGTTCCGTGGGCTTCATCGAATCTGGGTTTTCTCGTGGTGTAGGAAATGGAATACCGGAGCGCCCTGTTGTTCTCCAGAAGTTTATTGCACAGGGTGGTTTTGCCCGCTCCGCTGGGAGCACTGACAACAAAAAGCTTACCCTGTTTAAAAGTATTTCTGTCAGACAATGTTCTGCACCTGCTCACGGATTCTGTCAAGCTCGCTTTTCGCCCTGACAACGCTGTTTATTATGCCGATTTTACTGCTCTTTGAGCCGATTGTGTTAAACTCGCGGTTAAACTCCTGACAAAGGAAGTCAAGTTTTTTGCCGCAGGCGGCCTTGGAGCCGATAATCTGCCTCATGTGCTCCGCGTGGGCGTATATGCGGGTAACTTCCTCGCTTATATCGCTCCTTTCGGCGTAAAGGGCGGCCTCCTGAATTATCCTTTCATCGGAAAAGCCTTCGGGAAGAAGCTCCCTTACTCTGGCATTATACTTATCATACCAGTAATTATAAACATCTTTGCGGTTTTCATCAATCTCACGGTTCATTTCCTCAAGAACCGCAACACGCTCAAGGAGATCCGCCTTGAGCGCCTCGCCTTCTCTCAGCCTCATGGATTCCAGTCCGTCAAGCGCTGTTTTCAGGGCATCCATGAGCACGGTTCCCGCTGTATCGCCGAGGGAGTCGTCCTCTTCCGTGCCTATCACGTCAGGAAGGGAGATAACATGATCCAGAGTGAGGTTTCCGTCAAGGGAAAATTCGTCCTTCGCGGCGGTGAGAGTGTTTATGTATCCCTGAAGAAGCTCTCTGTTAAGTTTCGGTTTGTACTGGGATTTTTTCAGGCTGACATCAACGAAGACATCCACCTTCCCTCTCTCAAGGCGTTCCCTGATGAGGTTTTTTACAGAAATTTCGATGAAGGATAGATATTTGGGCATTCTGATGTTAAGATCTAGATACTTGCTGTTAACGCTTTTTATCTCGACCTTTACATCACAGCTTTCTGAAACGGAGATGCCTTTTCCGTATCCTGTCATACTTTTTATGCCCATGGAATTTTTCTCCTTACGGGTATGGCAAATTTTTGATATTGAGTGTAAAATGATACATAAACAGACTTTGGAGGTCAATATGTTTCCATCCTTGGGAGTGCTTCTGCTCCTTGCCGTTGTTCTGCTGGCAAATTCAGTCAGAGTGCTGAGAGAATATGAGCGCGGGGTTATTTTCCGTCTCGGCAGATTCTCCGGCGTGAGAGGCCCCGGACTTATCATCCTTATCCCCGCACTGGAAAAAATGGCAAAGGTCAACCTCCGCACGGTTGTTATGGATGTTCCCCCTCAGGACATCATCACAAAGGACAACGTGTCCGTTAAGGTCAACGCAGTTATCTACTTCCGCATATTAAGGCCGGAAAACGCCGTCCTTGAGGTTGAGGATTACTACTACGCCACAAGCCAGCTCGCACAGACCACTCTCAGAAGCATTCTCGGCCAGTTTGAGCTCGACGACCTGCTCTCCAACCGTGAGCAGATCAATGACGAGCTTCAGAGCGTTATCGATAAACAGACCGACCCGTGGGGTGTTAAGGTCAGCTCAGTTGAGATGAAGCATGTGGATCTTCCGAGCGAAATGCAGAGAGCAATGGCAAAACAGGCCGAAGCGGAAAGGGAAAGAAGGGCAAAAATCATCCACGCCGAAGGCGAAATGCAGTCTGCGGAAAAACTTGCGGAAGCGAGCGAGATAATGTCCAAAAACCCCGTGACAATACAGTTAAGATATTTACAAACACTCACGGAGATAGCGTCCGAAAAGAACTCCACGGTTGTTTTCCCGCTGCCCATTGATCTGATAAGCAAGTTTATGGACAGGTTACCCAAGTAGGAGGAAGCTCTATGCTCAAATCGGATTACAAGAAGATTCTTGATACCTCAAAAGGCAAAGTCGTAATGTACGACATCACCAAACTGGAAAAGGACGGACTGGCAGATATAAAACGCCTCCCCTATTCCATAAGAGTGCTTGTTGAAAATATGCTCAGAAAGCTTGACGGTCAGATAGTCACAAAGGAAGATGTTATCGATGTGGCTAACTGGAAGCCGTTTTATGAAGCCCCGAAGGAGATCCCCTATCATCCTGCAAGGGTAATAATGCAGGACTACACAGGTATTCCGGGGATAGTAGATCTTGCCGCAATGAGAGACGCGGTTCAGGAAGCGGGCAGAAACCCTTCCGTCATTAATCCTCTTGTTCCGGTTGACCTCATAGTTGACCACTCCGTTCAGGTTGACTACTTCGGCAGTGAGGACAGCCTTGATAAAAACGTTGACCTTGAATACAAGCGCAACAGCGAACGCTATGCCGTGCTCAAGTGGGCGCAGAAAGCATTCCTCAATGTCCGTATTGTTCCCCCCAGTTCGGGGATCTGTCATCAGGTCAACCTTGAGTATCTCGGCAAAGTAATAGACACAAGACAAATAGACGGCGAAACGGTCGCCATATGCGATACATGCGTGGGAACAGACTCCCACACACCCATGATAAACGCTATCGGCGTTATGGGCTGGGGCGTAGGCGGAATAGAGGCGGAGGCTGTAATGCTCGGCCAGCCTTACTACATGCCCATCCCTGAGGTCATCGGACTCAAGCTCACCGGAACAATAGCGGAAGGAATCACCGGAACAGACGTGATCCTCACAATCACTGAGCTTCTCAGGAAGCATAAGGTGGTTGAGAAATTCGTCGAGGCATTCGGCCCCGGCATCAAATCTCTCAAAATTCCGGACAGAGCCACAATCTCCAACATGAGCCCCGAGTTCGGCGCAACCATGACATTTTTCCCCGTTGATGAGGAAACACTGCGCTTCCTCCGCTTCACAGGCAGAAATGACGAAGCTGAACTGGTAGAGAAATATACCAAGGCAAACGGACTCTTCTATGATGATTCCGTCACGCCTGAATACACAAAGGTGGTTGAGCTTGACCTCTCCACAATCAAACCCTGTGTAGCAGGCCCCGCCAGACCGCAGGACAGAATCATTCTCAAAGACCTGCCCAAGGTTATGGATGACTATGCCGGAAAAGGCGCGGAAGTGCCTCTGAGCCTTCAGGGTGAGAACTTCACGCTGAAAAACGGCTCGGTCGTCATAGCCGCCATCACCTCATGCACAAACACATCAAACCCGTTTGTGATGATCGGCGCGGGTCTTGTGGCGAAGAAAGCGGTTATGAAGGGGCTTCGCGTTCCCGCATATGTTAAGACAAGCCTTGCCCCGGGCTCCAAGGTGGTCACCGACTATCTTGAAAAATCAGGTCTCATGCCCTATCTTCAGGCGCTCAGGTTCCACACCGCGGGCTACGGATGCACCACCTGCATAGGCAACGCAGGGCCGCTTCACCCCACAATAGAAAAAGCAGTGAAGGACAACAAGATGTCAGTCGCCGCTGTTCTCTCCGGCAACAGGAACTTCGAGGCGCGCATCCACGCCAATGTCCGTGCTAACTTCCTCGCATCCCCCATGCTTGTTGTGGCCTATGCACTCGCGGGGACAGTGAACATAAACATGGACACCGATCCCATCGCATACAACCCCAATGACGAGCCTGTTTATCTCAAAGACTTGTGGCCTACATCAGAGGAGATATGGTCGCTTGTGGAATCCAGCCTCTCAAGCGAGGACTATCTCAAGGAATACAGCCGCATACTCGAAGGCGACAAGTTCTGGGCGGCGCTTTCCGCCAACAAGAGCGAAATCTTTGACTGGCAGAAGGACTCCACATACATACGCAGACCCCCCTTCTTCGAAGGGTTTAAGCCTGTGCCTGCTCCCATAACGGATATTAAAGATGCAAGAGCCATAGCTCTCCTCGGCGATTCCGTTACCACAGACCACATCAGCCCCGCAGGCTCGATTATGCCTGACTACCCGGCAGGGCAGTATCTCATCGCCCACGGCAACAGCAAGGCGGACTTCAACTCCTACGGCTCCAGAAGAGGAAACCACGAAGTAATGATGCGCGGAACCTTCGGCAACGTGAGAATAAAAAACAAACTCGCCGAGCCCAGAGAAGGCGGATATACGAAATATATCCCCACGGGCGAAGAGATGTTTATCTATGACGCATCAATGAAATACATTGCCTCCGGCACGCCTACCGTCATCCTCGGCGGAAAGGAATACGGCACGGGTTCATCCCGTGACTGGGCGGCGAAGGGAACCAAGCTTCTGGGTATAAGGGCTGTCATAGCGGAAAGCTTTGAGCGCATTCACAGGAGCAACCTTGCGGGAATGGGCGTTCTGCCTCTGGTCTTCAAGAATGATCAGGGCTGGAAATCCCTCGGTCTGGACGGCTCGGAAACATTCACAATCGAAGGGCTTACCTCTGTTACACCCAGATGCACAATCAGGGTGAAAGCAGTGAAACCTGACGGCAAGGTGACCGAGTTTGACACAATGTGCAGGCTGGACACCGACATTGAGATCGAATACTTCAAACACGGCGGAATATTGGATTTTGTTTTAAGAAAACTCATGAACTAAAAGAATATCAGGGCACTTCGTACGGAGTGCCCTGCTTGCTTTTCTATTCATCATTAAATACAGGCACAATTTTCTGTACATCATGGAAAATTCAGGTATCTTCTTCTTTATGAAATTCTTTGTCATTATCCTTTTAGTATTCATAACCCTCAACGCTTATCCGCATCCCCATGTGTTTATAGACGTCGAAGCGGATATAGAGATAAAAGACGGAAAAATAAGCTCAATAACACAGCGATGGGTTTTTGATGAAATGTTCAGTTCAATGGTTCTGATGGATTATGATAAAAACCGTAATAACAGAATAGATCTTAACGAAATTAATGATTTGAAAAAAGACTACTTTGACTATCTGGCTCACAGTTCATTCTTCACTTTTATCAAATACGGCAAAAAAACAATCAAATTTACCAAAGCCACAGACTTCATGCCTAATACTTCAAACAGAAAACTGATTTACAGTTTCAGGCTCCAGCCCGATGTGCCTGTTGATGCTGCAAATGCTGACATTCTTATATATGACCCTACATACTATTCCAGCGTGAAGCTTGTAAATGTCCGCAGCAATGCTGATAACAGAATAGTCACAATCAAATACGGCAATCTCACACAGGAAAGATATTATTACGGGCAGATAAGTCCTGAGGCAATTTCCATAAGGAGCAAAAAATGAAAGTATTTCTGACTGTCTTTATTATAGCTCTGGCGGCTGCCTCGGTCAGCGCAAATCCGTTTGGCGGCCAGGAGCCCCGGCACCAGGGAGATAAAGCTGTGTTTATTAATAAAATAACCGATGCACAGCAAACAATGCGAGAGAAAATAATAAAAAAAACATCCGAATACCGTGATTCGGACTCCTCCGCAGTTTTGATTTTCTTTTTCTCTTTTCTATACGGTTTAGTTCATGCAGCAGGACCGGGACATAATAAAGCAGCAGTTTCCGCATATACGGTAAGCAACAAGCTGTCAAGATATAAAGCCGCTGTAATGGGCGGGCTGTCAGGGATATTTCACGGATTAACATCCATCGCAACAGTACTTATTGTATATTACCTGACTAAGTACAGTTTTGGAAAAACAATACAGAATACCGAAAAAATATTCATCACCGTAAGCTCCGCAGGTTTGTTCCTTTTCGGGATATATTTGTTTTTCTCCTCTTTCAAAAAAGAAACAAACGATAAAAAGCAAAACGCTCTTTTTACTCTTATATCAGGTATAATTCCTTGTCCTGCGACATTCATAGTGCTGAC
>JBFWJG010000062.1:0-10956 GCA_050253335.1 Deferribacterales bacterium
TCATATTCTACCCACTGAAAATTATATAGAAAAAATTATATGTGAATAAAGTATAATTGTAAAAAAGATTTTTTTCATGCGGTTTTTGGGGTGGGAGTGCGGATTTAACAGTTTACCTGTAATGAGTCCGGAGTCTTATGATCTTAACCGATTTTCATTCTCCAAAACCTGATAAACATGGCGGCGCTGTATGTTAATTCTTAGGGACAAAGCTCCCTCAAGATTTCCTTTCAGTTTTTCGAACGGAGGCGGAGTTTGGTACGGGTCGTTCGATAAAATAGCAGAAGCTCTTTTGCCTTTTCTTTAAGACCGGAAGCAGCGAGTTTTTTTGCGTACACCCTATCAACATCCGGCTCACTTATGCTTCCATATTTTGTAAGAGGAAATGAAAAGTATCGCCGAAAGAGCGGGAAGAAGTATGTATTCGGGGATAACGCCCAGCAGTCTGCCGCCGATGAATGTTCCGGCTACGGAACCCGCCGCCATATAGATTATGAATACTTTGTTCCTCTTTATCACAGCAAAGCTCTGATCTTTTGAGTACCTCGCGAAGCCCGCAAGCATTGTGGGAAGGCTCACCGCGAGGGAAAGGCTCCCCGCTGTTTTTATATCAAGCCCGAAGAGAAGAATAAGCGTAGGGATAAGCAGTTCCCCGCCCGCCACACCCAAGAGAGACGCAAAAACGCCTATTACAAATCCTGCGGCAACACCCAGAACAGTCTGCACAAGGCCGGGCGCAAAAAATGAAGCGGATTCCGCCCGCATGCTGTGGCTGAAAAGCAGTATGAATGCGATTATAACAAGCATAGCGGAAATTATTCTGAAAAAGGTCTTTGAATGCAGTTTTACAGCAAAGCTGGCTCCGATCCATGCGCCCAGAACACTGCCTGCCAGAAGGTTGAGAATTACTGTCCAGTGATCCCCGAAAACGCTTACCGGAACAGACTGCGCCCTGAAAGGAAGAGCAGAGGCAACCACAACAAGACTGGCCGCCTTGTTCAGTATGACAGCATCCAGAGCGGAGAACCTGAAAAATGATATAAGAACAGGAAGCCTGAACTCAGCCCCGCCCAGACCTATCAGTCCGCCAAGTGTACCTATGGATAAACCGCTTATAAAACTTGCAATGTTTCTTTTCATTTCAGCCTCAGATAAATCAATATAAATTATCAATCAATATGAAAAATGATATAACATAAACACCATATCATGTTTTATATTGTTTTATCACGTAATATCACCTATAAATTAATTAGTCAATATCGTAAATATGCTTATAAAACGTTACTTAAATAAAATCACGGAAGGAACATTCATGAAAAACCAGACAGCTTTAGATGTTCAGGATGTTGCAAATATACTTAATATTGCAAAAAATACAGTATATGAACTTATCAAAAGAGGAGAAATCAACTCCTACAAAGTCGGCAGAAAAGTCCGTTTTAGCATGAAAGATGTGGAAGACTACATTTCAGGCTCAAAAAAAATCCGCATACCGGAGCAATGTGAAATCTGCCATGCTGACCACGGCTCCGCAGCAGGACAGCATGAGAAGGGTTTTGTAATATGCGGGCAGGATCTGGTTCTTGACGCTCTTGTGGAGAGCATGCAGAAAGAACAGTTACAGCAGCCTGTTCTCCGCTCCTATCTCAGCAGTTATGACGGGCTTGTGGAACTTTACAGAGGCAATGCTGCCGTAACCGCCGCACATCTTTGGGACAGCAGCACAAATACATACAATATACCTTTCGTCCGTGCTCTTCTTCCGGGCGTTTCTGCCGTAATAGTGCATCTCACTGTAAGAACACAGGGTTTTTTTGTCGCAAAAGGAAACCCCAGACGCATCAAAGGCTGGAAAGATCTGGGACGCAGAGATATAAGAATAGTCAACAGAGAAAAAGGAGCCGGCTCAAGGGTTTTGCTGGATGAGCATCTTCGCCTGCTTGGGATTAAGGCATCCTCAGTTAGCGGATACTACACCGAAACCGCAGCACATGTGGGACTTGCCAGCACAGTAGGCAGAGGAGACGCCGATATAGCTGTCGGGAGTGAATTTGTCGCCCGGCAGGTGGAATCAGTTGACTTTATACCGTTGCAGAAGGAAAGCTTTGAACTGGTCATAAAAAAAGAAGATTTTGAAACAGAGCGGGTCAGACAGATGATGCGTATTTTAAAATCTTCTCAGTTTCGGCAGGAGTTTGAAGGCATAGCAGGCTACGATGCGGCAAATATGGGCACGATCGTAGCCGAAACCTGAGGGTTTACCTCACTCCCGAATGCCCGAAGCCTCCGGAGGAGCGTTCGGTGTCATCAAGGGTGTCTGCCGGCTGAATGCTGACCCTTGTCACTTTGGCGAAAACAGCCTGAGCTATGCGGTCGCCTTTTGCGTATCTGAATGTATTTTTTGAGTGGTTTATGAGGATGATGCCCACCTCGCCCCTGTAGTCGCTGTCTATTGTGCCGGGTGAGTTGAGCACAGTTACGCCCTGTTTCAGAGCAAGACCGCTTCTGGGGCGGATCTGCGCCTCGTATCCTGCGGGGATCGCCATCCTGAGTCCGGTTTTGACCAGCTTAAAGGCTCCCGCCTCAATCTCGCCTGATTCCCCTGCCCTTATATCCATGCCCGCTGCGCCTTCCGTCTGGTATGCGGGAACAAATTCCTCTCCGTGCTCGCTTATGATTCTGACGGTAATATCAGACATCTGGACTCCTCCGCTGAGTAATATTTTTCCGCAATAGCGTTAACGCTGTCAAGGGTCATGCTTTTGATTCTCTGGGTTATACTGTCGCTGTCAACTGTTTTTCCATGGTAAAAAAACTGTCTGAGATTGGAGAACATTCTGCCGGAAGAGGTCTCTAGCCCAGAGCAGAAGCCGTATAGCATCTGGTTTACCGCAAGTTCAAATTCGCTTTCGGTTATGCCGTGCTTTGCCATTTTTCTTATCTCTTTCCTTGTTATCTCCTCCACTGCGTTCAGGTTGGCACGATCGCAGCTGAAAAAGACAGAGAGCGCCCCGCACAGGGAATACAGGCTCATGTCTGTTTCTATGTTGTAGCAGAGCCCGCGCTTTTCCCTCACTTCCTGAAAAAGGCGTGAGCTCATCAGCCCGCCCAGAATCATGTTCAGTGCGGAAAGCTCGAACCGTTCATCATCAGATGCGGTGCAGGCAGGCATCATGTACTGTGCGTACACCTGTTCCACGCCGAGGCTGAGAGTTTTGTCAAACCTTCTGCCTCTGCATTCCGCCGTTAAAGGTGCGGAAGCCTTTGAGCCCGTGTCAGCACCGCTCTTATCCAGAGCGTTTATGACATCCTCCGCCGTTGCGCTTCCGGCGATGGAGATAATGCAGTTTCCTGCGGTGTATTTCTCTTTGTAAAATTTTCTGAGTTCAGAGATCCCGAAGCCCTTTACCGATTTTTCCGTACCTGAAATAGGCATAGCCATGGGGTGGCCTTCAAAGAAGTATCCTTCTGCTTCCTCATCCAGATACTCCTCCGGACTGTCCTTGAGCGAGGCTATTTCAGTGAGAATAACCTTCTGTTCGTGTTTGAAATCCGCTTCGGAGAGTTTAGGAAAGAACGCTATATCCAGCAGTATATCCATGAACTTGTCGAAGTTGCCGGAGAAGCCGTTGATATAGAAGGTTGTCTGCTCCTTGGTGGTGTATGCGTTCATGTAGCCGCCGAGACGCTCTGATTCCTTGCTGATCTCTTCCAGAGTGTATTTGCGGCTCCCGCGGAAAACTAGATGCTCAATAAAATGAGAAACGCCGTTGGTTGCGGGTGTTTCGGACATGCTGCCGTTTTTAAAGGTCACAGACAGGGAGACAAGCCCGTTGGCAAATCCCGAACTGTCTGTCAAAATAGGTATTTCACCGTGATAAGTAAGTATGGGTTTCATAGAAATCTACAAAAAAGGCACACATAAAGTGTGCCTTTTATTATTTTTAGTAATTATTTGAAAAAGTTCGTAAAGAACAGAGCTTACAGCAGCACCTTTCTGGAGATTTTGTGTCTGCCGTTCTGGTCTTTGCCGAGGTATTTCACTTCAACAATTTCGCCGAGTTTAAGAACATCCGCAATGCTGTTGATACGCTCATTGCTGTACTGGGAAACGTGAAGCAGGGCTTCAACGCCGGGGATTATCTCCACGAAAGCGCCGTAGTCCATTATCTTCTTAACTTTGCCCTGATAAACCTTATCAAGCTCCACTTCCTGAACCGTACCGTTGATTCTGGCTATGGCTGCTTCTATGGCTTCTTTGCTCACGGCAAATACGTTAACCTGTCCTGAATCGTCAATGTCGATCTGGGCGCCGGTGTCTTCAACTATCGCTTTTATGTTCTTTCCGCCGGGTCCGATGAGCAGACCGATCTTCTCAGGGTTAATTCTGAGGGTCTGGTATCTGGGCGCTGTCTCGGCGAGCTCTTCTCTGTAAGTGGGGAGAGCCTCTTTCATTTTGCCGAGGATATGCAGCCTTGATCTCTTAGCTTGTGCAAGGGCTTCCTCAAGAAGCTTCCTTGAAAGACCTTCAATCTTAATATCCATCTGAAGAGCGGTGATGCCGTTTTCTGTTCCGGCTACTTTAAAGTCCATGTCGCCGAGGTGGTCTTCGGTTCCCATGATATCGCTGAGGATTATGTATCTGTCCCCTTCTTTTATGAGACCCATAGCAACGCCTGCTACAACATCCTTAACGGGAACACCCGCATCCATAAGGCTGAGGCAGCCGCCGCAAACAGTCGCCATTGAGGACGAACCGTTGGACTCAAGAACTTCGGAAACAATCCTGAGGGAATAGGGGAAGTCTGCTTCAGCGGGGAGTATGGGTATAAGCGCTCTTTCTGCAAGTGCGCCGTGGCCTATCTCCCTTCTTCCGGGACCTCTGAGGAAACCGACTTCACCCACGCAGAAGGGGGGGAAGTTGTAGTGAAGCATGAAGCGTTTTTTCGATTCGCCTTCTATGTTGTCAAGCATCTGGGTATCTGTTTTGGTACCGAGAGTGGCAACTGCAAGCGCCTGAGTTTCGCCTCTGGTGAAGAGAGCGGAGCCGTGGGGCATGGGCAGAAGGTGAGTTTCGATATCGATGGGGCGTACATCTTCCGCCGTACGTCCGTCAATTCTTTTACCGCTGTCGAGTGAGAAGTCACGGAAGACTTTTTTCTCGACATGGTGCCATACTTCTTTATAAAAGCCTTTTTTATCGGCGTATTCTTCGCCGAGCCTCGCCTCAACAGCTTCGAAGTACTCGTCCCTGACTTTATCAAGGGCGGCGTATTTCTCAAGCTTGCCGGGGATGACAAGGGCTGTGTTGATTTTTTCTTTAAGCTCTTTCTCAGCCTCTTCCAGAACCGCCGCGGGAACGGAGAAATCCTTGTATTCGAATTTCGGTTTTCCGCATTTTTCAGCGAGTTCTTTCTGTGTCTGAACAAGAGTTTTTATATTATCATGGGCAAACTGAAGTGCCTCGACAACCTCTTCCTCGGTAACCATTTCCATGCCGGCTTCAACCATGTTTATGGCATCGTCCGAACCTGCAACAACAATATTCATAGTAAGTTCATTGAATATTTCGTATGAGGGGTTGATTATCAGCTGTCCGTTATGTTTACCGACCCTGACACCCGCAACAGGAATGCTGAAGGGGATGTCCGAAATGAGCAGCGCCGCGCTTGAAGCATTTATGGCAAGCACATCCGGAGAGTGCTTACCGTCATAGGATACAACAGTGGCTATGACCTGAGTCTCGTTCCTGAACCCGTCGGGGAACATGGGGCGGAGAGGACGGTCAATAAGCCTGGAAATAAGCGTTTCCTTGTCTGAGGGTCTGTTTTCTCTTTTGAGAAAGCCGCCGGGAACCTTGCCTACTGCGTAAAATTTTTCAACATAGTTTACAGTGAGCGGGAAGAAGTCCACACCGTCTGAGGCGTCTTTTCTTCCGGTAGCGGTGACAAGTATAACTGTTCCGCCCTGACGTATCCAGATACTTCCGTTAGCCTGCTTTGCTTTCCAGCCCGTTTCGAATATTATGGGTTCGGCATCTTCACGCAAGCTTACCGATACGGTATCGAGTTTTTTATCCATGCGTTATTTCCTGATTCCGAGAGTCTCGATGATCGTGCGGTATCTTTTGAAATCTTTCTTTTTCACATAGTCAAGAAGCTGGCGTCTCTGCCCTACGAGAAGGAGAAGGCCTCTTCTGGAGTGGTGATCTTTGGGGTTTGATTTGAAGTGTTCAGTAAGGTAAGTTATTCTCTCAGTGAGAAGAGCCACCTGCACTTCGGGTGATCCTGTGTCTTTTTCGTGCGTTTTGAACTTGTCGATCAATGTTGTTTTCTGTTCTTTAGTCATGACCATTATTAAAATACCTCCACAAGCTAAGCCTGAATTTATAACAAATCCGCTGTCAAAAAACAAGGCAATATTGACGCCTGCGGCACATTTTTACATGCCGATGCTGTATCTTACCCTATTTTTCGCGTTTTATCCTATACAAGCACTTTTATTATCTTCAGCGGGCAGCCTCCGCTCCGTGTTTTCTCTGCTATGGCAAGCACACGCCCGTTTTTTTCCGATATAAAAAACATTTCGCCGTCACTGCTCCCTTCAAAGGGCAGACAGGCATAGTTCCATTCTTTTACAGACACTCCGTTGGAAACAAGCTTCACAGCCTCGTCCTTCACTATGGCGTGTTTCCAGTTCAGCATGGATGAAACAGGATGAACAGCGGCAGAAAGAGTCCCCTTCGCCGCCATTTCCTCAAGGCTTCCGAGAGTCACCGCGGAAGCCACACGGAACATGCCGTTTGCGGAGCGTATGAGACCGCTCATAACTGCGAACGAGCCGATTTTAAGCCCCGCCTCATGTATTATGCTGCGGATATATGTCCCCTTGCCGCACTGTACCTTCACCACGCCTTTGGGGTATGCGTATTCCACAAGCTCAACGGAGTATATGCGCATCATGCGCTTTCCTGCATCCTCAATCTCGCCTTTGCGGGCGAGCCTGTATGCCCTTTCGCCGTTTATTTTCTTTGAGGAGAAAGCGGGAACAGTCAGCTCATGCTCCCCGATATATGATTTGAAAACTGATTCGACCTCTGTGATGTCCGGCTGAACACTGCTGTTCTCCGAAAGCACCGTGCCTTCGGTGTCAAAGGAATCTGTTCTCATGCCCAGTGTAAACTCGGCTATGTATTCCTTATCCACATCCATAAGATAGTCCACAAACTTTGTGGCATTCCCCACACAGACAGGCAGAACGCCTTCAGCCATAGGATCAAGGGTTCCCAGATGTCCGCATTTTTTTACGCCGAGAATCCTCCGCATCCTGTCAACGGCTTTGAAGGAGGTCATCCCTTTTTCTTTGTAGAGATTAACTATCCCGTTCATCGTCTTCTTTTATTACTTCACGGAGAACTTCGTCAATGCGGCTTCCGTAGTCTGAGGAATCATCAATGAAGAACATGATTTTGGAAGGAGCTTTTTTAAGATGCACAGCTTTCTGGAGCTGATGCCTTATGAATCCCGCGGAACTCATAAGCCCGCGGTGAATGTATTTGATGTTTTCCTTATTATAGCTGGTGAAATACACCTTCGCCTGAGAAAGATCTCTTGTCACCTCGATGGAAGTGATAACAACATCCTTCACCTTCGGATCCTTCACGTCAAACTGAATTATTCTTGAAATCTCCTCTTTCAGGAGTTCCGATACTCTTTCTATTCTGTGCAATTTTCTAACCTTTATAAAAATATGAGAGACTTTTCATTCCGCTCAAATCCGCGGAAAACAGGTGTGTCAGAAGATTTCCTCGTTAATGGAAATAACCTCAACCTCTCCATAGGATTCAACAAAGTCCATAACAGCGGAGAGCATGCTTTCCGCATGGTGTCTTTCGGCAGAAACCGTAACAACGGCTATCTCAGCCCTGTTCCATATATCATGGGAGCCGGTTTCGCTTACCGCAATATTGAATTTATTTTTCAGCCTTGCCTTGAGTCCGGAGATCACCCGCCTTTTATCTTTCAATGAAAAGGCCTGCTCTATCCCAAGCTCAAACACCACAGAAGCTATGATCATAAGCTTATGCAAACCAATTAAATCCCCCTCAATCCCCCTTTGCAAAGGGGGAAACAGAGAGAAGTGTGTTATTCCGCTTCGGCCGCTTCCTGAGCCTTCTGTTTTCCTATCTCTATCGGCGAACCTGCGTCCTGCGGTTCGCCTGAAACCGCTCGCGCCGCTTGAAAAGCGGCTTCGCTACGCACGGCGCACTTACATCCTGTAAGTGTTATTCCGCTTCGGCCGCTTCCTGAGCCTTCTGTTTTTCAAGATCGCTTTTCTTGACATCGTCCAGCGTTCTTTTTTCTTCTACAGTTATGAAGGCTTCTATTACGTCGCCTTCTTTAAGGTCGTTGAATTTCTCTATGCCGATACCGCATTCGTATCCGGCCATAACTTCCTTCGCATCGTCCTGAAAGCGTTTGAGAGAAGATATTTTTCCCTGATACAGAACAATGGAGTTTCTGACAACACGAACTCCGGCGACTCTTGTAACCTTGCCGTCCGTAACGTACGCACCGGCGATTTTGCCGATTTTCGGAACGGAGAATACCTGTCTGACTTCTGCCTGACCGATAATCTGCTCTCTGAGATTGGGGTCTATCATACCTTCAAGAGCCTGTTTAACATCGTCCACAATCTGGTAGATTACAGAATAGAGGTTGATGTCCACGCCTTCTTTCTCGGCTTTTTCTCTGGCTTTCGCATCCGGCCTTACGTTAAAGCCGAATATGATACCGTTTGAAGCGGCTGTGAGGATGATATCGTTTTCATTGATACCGCCCACTCCGGAGTGAATGATATTAACCTTGATTTCAGTGTTTGTGAGCTTGTTCAGCGAGTTTTCAAGGGCAGCAAGTGAACCCTGAACATCAGCTTTAAGAACTATGTTAAGTTCTTTCAGTTCGCCTTCCTTAATTTTCGCGAAAAGATCCGCAAGAGAAACTTTTGTTTTCTCCATAAGAGTTTTTTCACGTTTGTTATCAGCCCTGAGTTCGGCAAGCTGTTTTGCCACTTTCTCATCAGGCGTGACAATGAATCTGTCGCCTGACTGGGGAACATCGGAGAAGCCCATTATCTCAACGGGTATGGATACGCCCGCTTCTTTAACCGACATGCCCTTATAGTTGAACATGGCTCTTACTTTGCCGTGTTCTGTTCCGCAAACGAAGTTATCGCCTTTTTTAAGGCTTCCGTTTCTGATCAGGACAGTGGCAACCGGGCCTTTCTGCTTATCAAGCTTGGACTCGATGATGATGCCTTCGGCCGGTTTATTGGGGTTGCCCTTGAGGTCGAGCATTTCCGCCTCAAGAAGAACTCTTTCAAGCAGAGTGTCTATGTTAAGGTTCTTTTTAGCTGATATTTCCTGAAACTGGTGATCCCCGCCCCACTCTTCAGAGATTATGCCGAGGTCGGCAAGCTGGCGTTTTACCATGTCAGGGTTAGCGTTTTCTTTATCTATTTTGTTTACCGCGACGACAATCTTAACGCCTGCCGCTTTGGAGTGGTCGATCGCTTCTTTGGTCTGGGGCATAACGCCGTCATCCGCGGCTACCACAAGGATTACAATATCAGTAACCTGAGCACCTCTGGCACGGAGGGTTGTGAACGCCTCGTGACCGGGTGTGTCAAGGAAAACGATTTTGCCGTGGTCAAGCTCGACTTCATATGCGCCGATGTGCTGTGTGATCCCGCCCGCTTCTTTTTCCGCAACGGATGTTCTTCTGATTGCGTCAAGAAGAGATGTTTTACCATGGTCAACGTGTCCCATGACAGTAACAATGGGAGGACGGGGGAGCAGATCTTCGGGCTTGTCCTCAACAGTGGGGAGAAGATCCTCTTCCGTGACAACTTTGGTTTTGACATCTATGCCGTATTCCGCGGCAAGAAGAGACGCGGTGTCCGCATCCACTGCCTGATTCACGGAAGCCATAATACCGAGACCGAGAAGCTTTTTCACAAGTTCGGTCGCTTTGACTGCCATAAGCTTGGCAAGATCGGAAACGATGATGTTTTCGCCTATCTCAACGCTTGAGGGACGTACTATGACTTTCTGCTCTACTTCGTGACGCTTCTTGCGCTTATCGTGTCTGGGTCTTGAAGCCTGAGGCTTTCTTTTTGCACTCTCATCAACTTCCTCTTCCTTTTCCACAACAGCCACAGGAGCAGCAACAACGGCTGCTATCTCGTGCTCTATAGTAAGCTCGTCAAAGCCTTCAGCCACTGTTTTATGGAAGCTTTTGGGCTTATCCGCTTTTTTAACCGGCTTTTTCTTAACCTCGGTTTTCTGAGGCTCGGGTTTATCTTTTATCTTTTTCTTGATCTCAAGCTTAATTTCATCTTTAGGAGTCATCCCCGTATTCTGGGCGGGTCTCTGCGGACGTCTGTCGCCGTACTGAGGCCTGTCACCCCTGTCTTTGTCCATGGGACGCCTGTCGCCGTACTGGGGTCTGTCGCCCTGAGGACGTCTGTCGCCGTACTGAGGCCTGTCACCCTGAGGACGTCTGTCGCCGTACTGAGGCCTGTCGCCCTGAGGTCTGTCACCCTGGGGACGCCTGTCGCCGTACTGGGGTCTGTCGCCCTGAGGACGTCTGTCGCCGTACTGAGGTCTGTCACCCTGTGGGCGTCTGTCGCCGTACTGAGGTCTGTCACCCTGAGGCCTGTCGCCCTGCGGACGTCTGTCGCCGTACTGAGGTCTGTCGCCCCTGTCATTGTTGTACTGCGGTCTGTCGCCCTGAGGACGTCTGTCGCCGTACTGAGGCCTGTCGCCTCTGTCATTAATGTACTGGGGTCTGTCGCCCTGAGGACGTCTGTCGCCGTACTGAGGTCTGTCGCCCTGATGTCTGGCTCCCTGAGGTCTGTCGCGTCTGTGAGTGTTGTTCTGAGGTGTGTCGCCCT
>JBFWJG010000063.1:0-10648 GCA_050253335.1 Deferribacterales bacterium
CAATATCGAGCTTCTCAAAAAAGTAACCATAGACTAGTTTATCGATGAACGGCTGGAAAAAGATAGCGGGAATAACAGCCTTTCTTCTTTTCCTCATTCTGCTTCAGGTGCAGAACCCTGAAATTAACGGACCATTCAAAGGGATTTTCGGCAACGTCGTAAATCCCTTTATTTATTACTCTTCCAAGACAGCAGGCTTTTTCGGCGATGTCTGGAGCGGGTACATAAACCTTGTTTACGTCCGTCAGGATAACCTTGAACTGAAGGAAAAGAACGACAGGCTGAAGATGGAAAACTCCCTTCTCAGAGAAAAAGTTCTTGAGTATGAAAGGCTGAAAAAGCTCCTTAACTTCAAGGAGGCTTACAGCTTTCAGTCAGTCGCCTGCAACGTTGTGGGCAGAAACGTTGACGGCTACCTTAAATACATCATAATCGACCGCGGCTCTGAAGACGGAATCGAAGTGAAGGATCCGGTGATAAGCTTTGAAGGGCTTGTGGGTTCCGTGAGCGAGGTTTACAGCAACACCGCCCGTGTGGATGTTATTCTGAACATAAAAAACAATGCCAGCGTTATGAACAAGCGCACAAGGGCTGTGGGCATAATCAGAGGCAACGGAGAAGGCCAGCTTGTGGTTGACTACTACGACAGACTGGATAAGGTTCAGATAAATGATGAGCTCATAACCTCCGGTCTCGGCGGAGTATACCCCAAAGGGATAGCAGTCGGCGTGGTTAACAGGGTTGACGAGAAAGACACGGGACTGTTTCAGGATCTTTTTGTCCGTCCGGTTGTGGATTTCTATAAGCTGGAAAATGTTCTGGTGCTGAAAAGGTAGCGCTGATGTATTATGTGCTGCTTATTCTCACCCTTCTTGTTCTGCATGTTCTTTCGAATTCGGTTCTGGGTTTTCTGAATCCGGTTTCTTATATTCTGATTGTTTATATCGCGGTTCTTGAGAGGCTGGATGAAAAAAACTACATCTGGCATGCGGTTATATTCGGTCTTTTCGGCGATTTCATACGCGGCGGATATCTGGGCCCCGGGGTTCTGATCTACTTCTTTTACGGCGTGCTCACCCTCAAGGCGGGGGTGTTTTTTGACATGCAGAAGTTCTTCTCCAGATTCTTTTTCCGTTTCGGTCTCATAGCTGTTCATGTTTTTCTGAATATGGCAATGAACGACTATCTGAAAACACCGTTCATAGGCGCATACCTGTATTATCTGTTCATAAACACTCTTGCTCTTGCGGCGCTTGTGTTGGTCATGGAGGTTACCGGTGCTTTTAAAAGTGCTGAAAGACGAAGTTCTGGAGTATTATAAACGCAGAACCTACTGGTTCATCGGTGTTATAATAGTGATGTTCGCCGGGCTTATAATGCGTCTGGTCTATCTTCAGATATATGAGTACGACAAATATAAAAAGCTTTCGGAGAACAACCGTATCCGTATAGTCAAGGTGCGTGCCGACCGCGGCTTTATTTTCGACCGCAAGGGAAGGCTTCTTGTCAAAAACACGCCGAGCTATGAACTCAAAGTGGTGAAAGAGGATGCGGGGGATATAGACGAGCTGATAAAAAAGCTTTCCCGCTATGTTCAGATCGACCGCGAATACGCCATGAAATCCATCAAGCGCTCATACTTTTATGAGCCTGCCGTTATAGCCCGCGGACTCACCTTTGAGCAGGTTGCGGAGATTCTGGAAAACTACAATGACTTTAAAGGACTTGAGGTTGATATAGAGTCTGTCAGGGAATACAGAGACAGTGTGGCTCTCAGCCATATACTGGGCTATCTCTCGGAAGTCACTGAAAATGACCTTAAAAACGATCCCTCTTACTCAAGCGGGGACATGATAGGCAAAACAGGAATAGAAAAAATATACGAGCAGGAGCTCAGGGGCGTGGACGGAGCCCGTCAGGTTGAAGTTGACAGTTACGGCCGCCCCATTAAAACCATTTCGGAAAAACACACCATAACCGGAAACGACCTTGTCCTCACCCTTGATATGGATCTGCAGAGATCTATCCATAATATATTCGAGGGTAAAAAGGGCGCCGCCGTTGTTCTTGATACTGAGACCTTCGGTGTCATGGCGCTTTATTCCGCTCCGACATATGATCTTAATATATTCTCCCCTTTCCATACTTCCGGCGAAAGGGTCGCGGTTATGAGCGATGAGACAAAACCGCTCCTTAACAGAGCCATAGAAGGCGCGTATCCCCCGGGTTCGGTTTATAAGATTCTCATGGGGATGGCGGGGCTTCTGGAAAGAAAAATTTCCCTCGACTCAAGGGTCACATGCACCGGGGAAATGCGTTACGGCAATTTCACCTACAGGTGCTGGAAAAAGGAAGGGCACGGTTCGGTCGCCCTCATAGACGCGCTGGCAGAATCATGCGATGTGTATTTCTATCAGCTCGGGCTTAACCTCGGCATAGATGACATAGAGAAATATTCCACAATACTCGGTCTGGGAAAAAACACCGGAATAGACCTGCCTAACGAGAAGCCGGGCTTCTTCCCCGGCAGGGACTGGAAAAGACGCAGATTCAAAGAAGCGTGGTATCCGGGGGAAACCATCATCACCAGCATAGGACAGGGGTATATGACAACAACACCCCTTCAGGTGGCGGTGATGCTCGCAGGCATATTCAACGGCGGCACTGTTATGAAGCCTAAGGTGGTTGAGTTCGTGCATAATCCCGTGACTGATGTTAAGATACACACCCCGATAGAAACTGTGGCCGAAATCGAGATTCCGAAATGGATAGATGACGCCGTAATGGAAGGGATGGTGAAGGTTATTTACGGAAATACCGGAACCGGATACAGGGCAAGGGTGGAAGGGATAACATACGGCGGAAAGACGGGAACGGCGCAGGTTGTCTCCCTCAGCAAGACAGAGCATATGGAAGAGGACGAGATCCCTGAGTTCATGAGGGATCACGCATGGTTCGGGGCTGTTGTTCCCGCTGACAAACCGAAGTATGCCATAGCCGTTCTGATGCAGCACGGCGGTTCAGGCAGCAGGAGCGCCGCTCCGGTTGCAGGCGCCATAGTTAATAAGCTTGTGGATTTAGGATATGTTAGGGCTGAAAAAGAAGGAAATTGAAAATATAGATAAAGCGCTGATAACCATCATCGCCATAGTTCTTTTTATGAGCTGTGCCGCTGTTTACAGCGCGTCGTTTGATGCTCAGGCAAATGTTATAAGGGATTTCTATGAAAAACAGGTTCTCTGGGTTGCTCTGGGCTTCTTTGTGTTTTTTTTCATTTCATGGGTAGGCCACCAGCGTTTTGTGAAGTATCTCCCCGTTCTTTATGTAATAGGCTGTGTCGCGCTGTTTCTGGTTCTTCTTATGCCGCCGATCATGGGGGCCAGAAGATGGCTTATAATAGGAGGCTCCCGCATTCAGCCTTCGGAGTTTTTCAAATTTATCTGGGTTCTGACTCTGGCACGCATGTTCATCACATATGATGACCTCAAGCTCGGGTTCAAGGATATTTTTATGAAGGTGCTGCCGCTGCTGCCCCCTTTTGTGCTGATATTTCTTCAGCCCGATCTAGGCACTGCGGGAAGCTTTCTTATAATATGGGGTATTGTCATTCTCTTCATAGGCATAAAAAGGGCTCCGTTCATTTTTGCCGCCGTCTCCGCGGCTGTTCTTCTGCCTGTTCTCTGGATGTTTTTCATGAAGGACTACCAGCGCCAAAGGGTGCTTACATTCCTTGATCCGGAGAAGGATCCATTCGGTTCGGGCTATCACGTTATCCAGTCCAAAATAGGCATAGGCAGCGGAGGAATATGGGGCAAGGGCTTCATGGAGGGCACTCAGTCCCACCTCAAGTTCATTCCGGAAAGGCACACGGACTTCATCTTCTCCGTTGTGGCGGAGGAAACAGGGCTTGTGGGCGCCGCAATCGTAATCTGCATGTTTCTGTTTATGATTGTCCGGGTGCTCAGCATATCAATGGAAACAAGGGAAGCCTCCGGCAAGGTTATATGCGTTGCCGTGGCGGCCTACATCTTCTTTCAGTTTTTTGTAAACTCCGCTATGACAATGGGCATAATGCCTGTTGTGGGCATACCCATGCCCATATTCAGCTACGGCGGTTCATCACTGCTTACATTCATGGCGATGCTCGGTCTTGTTAACAGCGTCGCCATGCGAAAATACAATCCCATAGGCGCGTAATTAATGCTTGATAATTCTCTTTTAACCATCTCAAAGCCCTCAAGGTATGTGAATCACGAGATTAACTCCGTTCATAAATCAAAAAAGGGCAGGCTCTCATTCTGTCTCGCTTTTCCCGATGTTTATGAAGTGGGCATGAGCCACATAGGCTTCAAAATGCTTTATGAGAGGCTTAATGCCTCTGATCTCATAGTCTGCGAAAGATTCTTTATGCCGTGGACGGATGCCGTTGCCGAGCTTAAAGAAAAAGTATTCGTATCCCTTGAGTCCGGAACAGGGCTCAAAGGGTTTGATATACTGGGCTTTTCGCTCCAGTATGAGCTTTCCTACACCAATGTTCTCCACTCAATGAAATATGCGGGAATACCTTATTTTTCATCCGAAAGGGGGGAAGACGACCCCATAGTCACCGCGGGCGGATCATGCGCTATGAACCCCATGCCGCTGAAAGATATTATTGATGTTTTCTTCATAGGTGAGATGGAAGGCGAAATCACGCCTGTTTTTGAAACCCTCGCCGGCATGAAGGGGCAGGGGAGAAAAGCAAGACTCGAATACCTGAACAGCCTGCCTTACACTTATGTTCCATCTGTTGAGCCGGATAAGAAAGTGAAGAGGAACATCTACACCGACTTCAGTGATGATGTGACGATAAGCAGCCTCATAGTCCCCATGATGCCCGCCGTTCAGGACAGGGTGGCCGTGGAGATCTCAAGGGGCTGCACAAGAGGGTGCAGGTTCTGTCAGGCGGGTTATATTTACCGCCCCTCCCGTGAGCGCAGCATTGAGGCAATAGCAAAGGATGCCCTGAATCAGCTTGCCTCAAGCGGGTATATGGAAGTTTCAATGCTTTCCCTTTCCGCCGCGGACTACAGCAGGCTGGAGGAGCTTCTTGTCACCATGACAAGGCTCATAAGCGCGGAAGGTTCTTCCCTTTCGCTCCCCTCCATCAGAGCGGACAGGATACAGGACTTCATCTTCCGCGAACTGGCAAAGGTGCGCAAATCCGGCTTCACCATAGCCCCCGAAGCGGGCTCTCAGAGGCTCCGCAATATAATAAACAAGAACCTCACCGAGGAAGAGATTATCTCCGCGGTGCAGAAAGCCGCTGATGCGGGCTGGAACGGCGCTAAGCTGTATTTTATGATAGGTCTTCCCTTTGAAACGGATGAAGATGTTCTGGCCATTGCCGATCTCGCCTTCAAGGTAAAAAGAGCAGTGGGCAAGGGGCGGTTCGATATTAAGATCTCCGCGTCAAACTTTGTGCCCAAACCCCATACACCATTTCAGGTTTTCCCTCAGAATACGGGGGCGGAACTGAGACGCAAGCAGATGCTCCTTGCCGATAAGCTTAAAAGCTACCGCATGCGCCTCAGCTGGCATGATGTGGAACAGAGCGTTATGGAGGGAGTTTTCTCCAGAGGTGATGAGAGGCTTTGCAGGGTGCTTGCCCTCGCGGCAGACCGCGGGCTTATGTTTGACGGATGGAGCGAATGCTTCGACTCACACGCATGGAAGCAGGTGTTCCGCGACCTTGACCTCACGATGGAGGAGTTCGCCTCGAAAGAATTCAGAAAGGGTGATGCCCTGCCGTGGGGGAATATAGACTCCGGCGTGGAGCCTGACTACTTTGAAGACGAATACGAAAAAGCCCGCAATGAGTCCGTCACCAAGGACTGCCGCGAGGATGCCTGCACAGACTGCGGCGTGTGCGATTTTAAAGATATTCTCAATGTTTATGCGGGTGAAAAGCTCCCTGCGGAAACAGCTCCCGCTGAAGCGGAAGAGACGTTCCATTATGTATTTTATATAGAAAAGCGCAAGGCGGGGAAATTCCTCTCCGCTATTGAATCCATCCGTCTGTTTACCCACGCGGCGAGGATAGCTCGGATAAAACTGGCATTTACTCAGGGATTCAACCCTCAGCCGAAGATGCGCTATCTTATCCCGCCTCCTGTGGGTGTTGAGTGCGCATGTGATCTGCTTGCCCTTGAGTGCGGCAGGCTGGACAGCTTCGGCGAGGTTCAGAAAAGAATCAATGCCGTCCTGCCTGACGGTGTTAAGGTTAAGCGCATCATCCCTTACAAGGTTAATGAGAAAAGGGTGGGCTTCGCGGGGCGCTACCGTCTCGGCGGAGAGCTGGCTTTAATGCTTGATAAACTGGCAGGAGAGGACAAGGCGTATTATATTAAGAAAGATAAGAAGGGCAGGGACAAAAAAGTTGAGCTTGCTGAGTTCATGCTCCACAGGTCTGCGGATGAGTTAATCCTCCTTTCGGGAGATGCGGGCTCATTTAATCTGCTTGAGTTTTTCGCCTACCACGGGTTAAGCAGGGCTGAGCTTGATGTGGAACGCAAAAATCTGTATATGTTCCAGAAGCCGAGAGCGGAAAGAAGCCCGGACAGCGAAGACGAAGGGGACGATGACGAAAGCTGAAAGGTTCCGTCCGTTTTTTGAGAGCCTCTATGAAAAATACAACACCCCTGAATATGTAGGCACGGACCCTATAGTCTATCCGTATACAGTTAAGGGGAATACTGAGTTTGTGGCATTCTGCTCAAGCTGTTTCGCCTACGGCAATGTTAAGGCGATTCAGGGCTTTCTGATGAGCTTTTTCAGGGAGTTCGGCACAGATCCTTTCACGCTGGAGGACAAAGAGACAAGGCTTTACTACAGGTTTCAGAAACCAGCCGATGTCAGGGCGTTTGTGCTTGCGTTAAAGGAGCTTTACGCTGAGCACGGCTCAATAGAAAATGCTTTTGCCTCAATGGGCGGAAGCCTTGAGGAGTCCCTTGTCAGTTTTGTCGTCCATATGAAAAAGCGGGGCGCGTCATACGGCGGCGGGGACGGCTACAGCTTTCTTTTTGCCGATCCCGTTAAGTCCGGCGCGAAGCGTTTGCGGATGTTTCTCCGCTGGATGGTGAGAAAAGATCAGGTGGATTTCGGCATATGGAAAAATTATGCCTGTAAGGACTTGCATTTTATCATAGACACACATATATTAAGATTCGCATATAAGAACGGGATAATCAGTAATGATTCCGGTACAAGAAAAAATCTTGATACTGTTACGGATTTTTTCAGACAGATGAATCCTGACGACCCTGCGAAGTATGACTTTGCCGTGTCAAGGCTGGGTATAGCGTTCGGCTGCACCTATGGTGCGGATGAGAAGTGTTTTTCATGCGCTGAAAGAGATATGTGTCCGTTTAACGAAGTCTCGGAATGAGAATTGAGAGGGAAACAATCTTAATTCCTATGATTGACAAACGGATGAATTTGTATAGTATAACTTTTAAGTTATTAAGGAGGAAACAATGGCTGTTGAACTTAATGAGTCAACCTTTCAAACTGACGTGGTAGAGAGCAGCTTGCCCGTTCTCGTGGATTTCTGGGCAGTGTGGTGCGGACCCTGCAGAATGCTTACTCCCACTGTGGAAGCATTGGCCAATGAATATGCCGGTAAAATCAAAGTCGGCAAAGTAAACGTGGATGAAAACCAGCAGCTCGCTGCTAAATACGGCATCATGAGCATACCCACAGTTATGGTATTCAAAGGCGGCAAAGTGGTTGAGCAGTTCATCGGTGTTCAGCCCAAAGGCGTTTATGAGGACGCTATAAAGAAATATATCTAGGGCGTTTTTTTATGCCCTTTTATGAATACAGGTGCGCAGACTGCGGCACTGAGTTTTCCCGCCTTGTTTTCAGGGCGGAAGACCCTGCCGAATGCACAAAGTGTTCGGGAACAAATGTCGAAAGGGTTGAGCATGTAAAGCATTCCACAGGCTGCGTGTGCTGCACCCCTAAGGGATGTTTTCCGTCCTCTTCCGGCATTCCCGAGTAGAGCGGTTTAGCAGCAGTATAACCATAAAAGAAAAAAATATGAGGCCTTCCGTATTCCTGCGGAAGGCTTTTGTTTTTTACATTCCGTAACAGTCTCACACATATTAAAGTTCCGCGGATTAAGCTTCTCCGGCAAAGTGCTTCGTGGACGCTTACATAAAACAGACAGGGCGTCCTGTTTGATGTTATTAATTGACATGGAAGGCTTACTGAATTAAAAAATAAATATCTTTTTGACAAAATTTGCGGGCTGCCGTAAAAATGCGGTTTTGCTCCACTAAACCTAGAAGGGGTTGTACATGAAGAAAATTCTTTTAGCACTTTTAACGGCGGTTCTTTTCACCGCGGGCGCTTACGCCAAAGACAAACAGATTAAAGCGGGCTTTATCTATGTCGGACCCGTGGGTGATGCCGGATGGACCTACGCACACGATCAGGGCAGACTTGAGATGGAAAAACTTCCATATGTAGACAAATCCACTTACATTGAATCTGTGCCCGAAGGTGCTGACGCGACAAGGATAATCACCGGTCTTGCCAAAAAAGGGCACAACCTGATATTCACCACCAGCTTCGGCTACATGGATCCTACCATTGAAGTTGCAAAAAGGAATAAAGACATCATTTTCATGCACTGTTCCGGCTATAAAACGGCCGAAAACGTGGGCACTTACTTCGGCAGAATGTATCAGCCCCGTTACCTTTCAGGCGTTGTCGCAGGTAAAATGACCAAATCAAACACAATCGGCTATGTTGCCGCTTTCCCTATCCCCGAAGTTATCAGGGGAATAAATGCCTTCACCCTCGGTGTTAAGAGCGTAAACCCCGCCGCAACTGTTAAAGTTGTGTGGACACACACATGGTTTGACCCGGGCAAAGAGCGTGAAGCCGCTGAAAGCGTTCTTGACGCAGGCGCTGACGTAATCACCATGCACCAGGACACACCCGCTCCCCTTCAGGCTGCTGAAAAAAGAGGAGCATACGCCATCGGCTACAACGTTGACATGAAAAAATTCGCCCCCAAAGCATACCTTACTTCACCCGTCTGGAATTGGGGCGCGCTTTATGAAGTTGTCGCTGAGCAGGTGAGCAAAGGCACATGGAAGAGCGAGCAGATCTGGTGGGGTATGGAGCACGGCCTTGTTGATCTTGCGCCCCTCAGCGACCTTGTTCCCGCTGATGTTAAAAAGATAGTGGAAGAAAGAAAAGCCGCAGTCAAAAACGGCACAAACAAAGTATTCTCTGGTCCCATTAAAGACCAGTCCGGCAAAATTGTTGTGCCCGCAGGTAAAACAATGACAGATGCCGAAATGCTCAGCATGAACTTCTTCGTTGAAGGCGTTCAGGGCTCACCTAAGTAATTGAAAAATAAGGGCGGTGCAGGGTTTAAAGCTCTGCGCCGCTTTTTTATTTTTAAGGGATCACATTGAAACCGTATCTTAAACTTGAAAATATCACCAAAAGCTTTCCGGGCGTTAAGGCTCTGGATAATGTTTCTCTGGACTGTTACGAAGGGGAGATCCATACCCTTCTCGGTGAAAACGGAGCCGGCAAAAGCACGCTTATGAGTGTGCTGGCGGGGCTTTATAAGCCCGAGGCCGGAACAATCTCAGTTAACGGTTCCGAGGTTTCCATTTCCTCTCCGTCCGAATCTCTTAAAATTGGCATAGGTATGGTTTATCAGCATTTTATGTTGGTGCGGAACCATTCTGTGATGGAAAACATACTTCTTTCTCTTGATAACCTCCCGGGGGTGATAAACAGGGGTGAGGTCTTTGAAAGAACGAAGAAAATCCTTGATGATTTCGGTCTCAGCATTAATCTGAACGAGCCTGTATGGAAGCTTTCCATAGGTGAACAGCAGTGGGTGGAGCTTATCAAGCTTCTCGTCCGTGACTGCAAGATCCTTATTCTTGACGAACCTACCGCGGTTCTCACCCCGCAGGAAGCGGACACCCTTTTCGGCTTTCTTAAAAAACTGAAAAGCAAGGGCAAGTCCATTATATTCATCTCGCACAAAATGCGCGAGGTCATGGAACTTTCAGACCGTGTCACGGTTCTCAAAAAAGGGAAAACCGTGAAATCTCTCACTGCCGGTGAGTTTGATGAAGCTCTGCTTGCGGGACTCATGATCGGCACTGATGATGTGCCCCAATGGGAGAAGACGGAAAAGGCGTTTGACGAGAAGATACTGGAGGTTAAAAGCCTCTCTGTTGAGAACGACAAAGGTCTTTCTGATGTTAAAGGGATCAGCTTTGAGCTTTTCAGAGGCGAGATTCTGGGCATAGCCGGTGTCGCCGGAAACGGTCAGAAGGCACTGGCAGAGGTGCTTACCGGGTTACGCAGACCCACGGGCGGGCAGATAATCGTCAAGGGCGAGGACTTCACCAACCACAAGGGCAAAAACCCCTACATAGCGGGAATAGCCCACATTCCCGAAGACAGAAAAGCCTTCGGCATAGCCCCCGAGATGAGCATTGACGAAAACCTTATCCTGAAAAGCTATAAAGACAGCAAATTCAAAAACTTTTTCATACAGAACGCCAGAGCGATCAAAGAGAACGCGGAAGAGCTCATATCGAAATTCGCCATCAAGACAGGCCCAGCG
>JBFWJG010000064.1:0-9857 GCA_050253335.1 Deferribacterales bacterium
GTGCGTAGCGAAGACGTGCTTGCACGGCGCGAGCGGTTTAAGTAATTTCCATGGATGGAGGTTTGTCATCATTGTGATTATCGTTAGGATTGAGGCGTAAACTTTCCCACGGATGGGAATGCGCCGTGCGTAGCGAAGACGTGCTTGCACGGCGCGAGCGGTTTAAGTAATTTCCATGGATGGAGGTTTGACATCATTGTGATTATCGTAAGGATTGAGGCGTAAACATTCCCACGGAAGGGAATGCGCCGTGCGTAGCGAAGACGTGCTTGCACGGCGCGAGCGGTTTAAGTAATTTCCATGGATGGAAATTACGATCATTAATTAGAAGTTTTCAACCAGAAGTTCGAAATGTTCCTGTTTGTGTGCGCATGTGGGGCAAACGCCGGGGGCTTCAAAGCCTTCGTGTATATGTCCGCAGACAAGGCACTTCCATTTAACAGTAACATCTCTTTTGAAGACCATGCCGCTTGCGAGGCTGTCAGCGAGTTTGCGGTATCTGCTTTCGTGGTGGGCTTCAATAGCCGCGATTCGTGTGAAGAGAGCCGAAACCTGAGGGAATCCTTCTTCTTTGGCTATCTGGGCAAATTTGGGATAGAGGATTTCCCACTCTTCATGTTCGCCGTCAGCCGCGTAGATGAGGTTGTCTTTTGTGCTTTTATAACAGACAGGATAATCAGCGTTTACGTTAACCATGAGAGGGGCCGCATCGCCCAGACCTTCAAGAGCGTAGTCGAAGAATCTTTTAGCGTGGACTCTTTCATTATCCGCAGTTTCGAGGAAGATGTTTTCTATCTGGCGGAAGCCGTCTTTTCTTGCCTGAGATGCGTACATGGTGTATCTGCCTCTGGCCTGAGACTCGCCTGCGAAAGCTTTCATAAGGTTTTCAAGTGTTTCTGTTCCTTTGAGTGACTTTGACATTTTTTATGCCTCCTTTTAGCATTTGTTCATTTAATATTACTACGATTACACCTGTAAAAAAAGATCTAATCAATATATAGTCGATAAAAAATATTAATTAATAAGTTTTATTATGTCAAGCATGAAATATGAGGTAATATAATAAATACTGTGTCCATGTTTTATTTGTATGGAATTTAAGGAAAAAGTCAATGAAAAGCGGAATTTTTAACCCGCCCGGTTTTCCCGGGCGGGCAGCGGTATAAAGCAAGAAGGTTGTAGTTATTTTCAGTCAAGTCCCGGTGGGGGGAACTTGCTGCACAGCTCCTTGACATCCTTCGCCGTTTTGGCGAGGAATTCTTCATTCTGCCAGTTATCAATAACTGCGCTTATGAACTCGGCAGTTTTTCTTGTTTCTTCTTCCTTAAACCCTCTGGAGGTTACGGCGGCGAGGCCGAGCCTTATTCCGCTGGGGTCGAAGGGTTTTCTTTTGTCATAGGGAACAGAGTTGCAGTTGAGAACTATGCCTGCGTCGTCAAGGGCTTTTGCCGCCTGTTTCCCTGTGATGTTTTTGTTGGTGAGGTCAATGAGCAGGAGGTGGTTGTCCGTTCCGCCTGTTACAAGCTGAAAGCCTTTTGCAAGTAGTGTTTCAGCCATGACCTTGGCGTTTTTGACTATCTGGCGGCCGTATTCCTTGAATTCCGGAGCCATGGCTTCTTTCAGGGCAACCGCTATGGCTGCTGTGGTGTGGTTGTGGGGTCCGCCCTGTATTCCGGGGAAAACGGCTTTGTCGATAGCCGCTTTGTGCTGTTCTTTACAGAGGATCATGCCGCCTCTGGGCCCTCTGAGGGTTTTATGTGTTGTGGTTGTGACAACATCAGCATAGGGAACGGGGCTGGGGTGTGCGCCTGCCGCCACGAGACCCGCGAAGTGCGCCATATCAACAAAGAGGATTGCGCCGACTTCGTCCGCGATTTCACGGAATTTTTTGAAGTCAAGCTGACGGGGGTATGCGGAGTGGCCGGCTATTATCATTTTGGGCTTGCTTTCAAGGGCGAGCTTTCTGATTGTGTCGTAGTTGAGGAGTCCCGTTTCCTGATCAAGTTCGTAGGAAACTATATTGAAATATTTACCGGTGATGCTCACGGGTGAGCCGTGTGTGAGGTGTCCGCCGTGGGGGAGAGCCATCCCCATCACTGTTTCGCCGGGTTTTACGAAAGCGAGGTAAACAGCGAGGTTCGCGGGTGAGCCTGAATAGGGCTGAACATTTGCGTGATCGGCGCCGAAAAGCTCTTTCGCTCTTTCGATAGCGAGCTCTTCGATGGGGTCGATGAACTGCTGGCCTTCATAGTAACGTTTGCCGGGGTAGCCTTCAGAGTATTTGTTGGTGAGAACGGTTCCCGAAGCCTCAAGCACGGCGCGGGTAACATAGTTTTCGGAAGCTATAAGACGTATTTTGTCTATCTGCCTCTGTTCTTCTTTGATGATGAGATCGTAAACTGCGGGGTCAAAGTTTTTGAGATTCTGCATTAAAATCCTCCCGTACGCCCGGGCACAAAAAAACGCCCGAACAGTTCTAAGAACAGCCCAGACGCACGACTTTAAGCATATAGTTCCGTGCTTCCCGGGGGTGATCCCCCTTAATCTGCGTCAGTTGCACGGACGAGTATTAAATAGGATATTTAAGAGCGGATGTCAAACCCAAAAATGACGGTCTCTGAAAATTAAGCCTTTATCTTCTCCGCCAGTCTGCCGAAATAGCGGGACTTGATCTGCTCGCTTGCCATCGCCTGCTTCACGGGGGGCAGTTTGAGAACCGCGCCGAGGACAGCCGCCATTGCTCTGTGGGAGAAGAGGGCACGGTTATCGAATATCAGGTGCTCAAGTCCGCCGCGTTCTATGGCCATCATCACTGCTTTATGCACCGAGTTTTCGGGAGTTATCACCCTTTTTCCCCTGTATGCCATGCTTATTGCCCCCGGGGAGCAGACGCGCACGCACACTCCGCAGCCGAGACATGCGTCTTCATCCAGCTTTGCCTTCTTTTTCTTCGGTTTGTGCGGGTCATTCGCGGAGACCATTCCAAGAGCCTCCACAGGGCAGGCCTCTGCGCATCTGCCGCAGCCCGTGCAGACTTCTTCCTTTATTTCAGGAATATAGTTTGAGGTGTGCACAGGGTTCATTATGCCGAACCTGCGGGCGGCTATCATAGCCTCACAGCAGCACCCGCAGCAGTTGCAGATGAAGCTGACTTCTTTCTTTACATTTTCGCCGAACTGGACAAGGTTGCTTTCGTAAGCCTTTTGCAGAAGGTCTATCCCTTCCTTTTCATCAACCCTGCGGGCGTAGCCGTGGCGGATCAGCGAGTCCGCGACTGTGCCGAAGGTCATGCAGATGTCCATGGGGGCATCGCAGGCGGTGCCCATGTGTTCCATCTTGTGGCGGCAGTAGCACATGCTGATTCCCATATGCTCCGCAGTTTTTATGACTTCGCTTGCCTTTTCATAGTCCAGTATGTGCATGCTGTTTTCTTCACCGAGGACGCTTTCGTTAACGAAAACACGCCCGAGCTGGGTTTCGCCCCGCACAAACAGTGCCTTTATGAAGTCTTCCTCCACTGTGATATACTGATAGAAAAGCTCGCTGAGGTATTTCTGGTCAATGTCGCCCCGTGTGCGCATCATGGAAAACTCGAAGAAACCTGCCATTGGCGGAGGCAGAACATAATGTGTCTGCCCGTCTTTTTCCATGTCAAGGATGAGAACCTTGTCCGCGTATGAGTCCAGTTTTTTTCGGGCTTCAGTTTCGGAAATTTTCCAGATCTCTGCCGCCTGCTTTGCGGTGAACGGTTTTATGGGTATCTGCGCAAGACAGCGCGCGTCCTCTTCGCTCATGAGGACAGAGAGGATTTTGAAAAGATTCTCGCTTAAAGGAGCTCCCTGAGGAAAGCGGTTCAGCCTGTCAGCCAGCTCCCTGAAGCCGTTTCTTGCTGTTAGATGTGCCATGTTCATACCTTCCTTGTTGATTATAACAGAAAAAAACATGAACCGAAACGGCCTGAGTGACTTTATCTTTTTAGGCTTCTTATTCATAACGTGTTCTGAAAACAGGAGTATCCGCAGGGGAGAAGGGCCAGCCCGCCGGAATCATTTAACATTAAATGGATTAAAGCTGTTATTACGAACAGTTATTTTCAGCAAATATTCATAACGCCAGTGGTATAGACAATGATTTAACAGGGGGTATTGTTTAATTAGAACGTTGATTTTATATGGTTATGACATTATGATGTTTGTTGAAATGAACAAGAGATATATGAGGGATGAGCAGGAGGTTTGACAGTGATTAGAAAGTTATTATTGCTCACGGGAGCTATCTGTATTTCCGTATTTCAGGCAGGCGCAGAGGAAACATGCGTCACGTCAAAATGCCACGCTGATGTAAAAAAATATGAGGTGCTTCACGCTCCGGTCGAAGCTGATGAATGCACCACATGCCACATTATGGACGACTACGGACAGCATGTCAGCAAACCGGCGGAGTTCAGGGAGTTTTCGTCCCCCGCTGAGGACGGTCCAGTGTGTCTTGTCTGCCACGATGAAAAGGGCGGGAAAAAGTTTGTCCATGCTCCGGTGGAGGGCGGGGACTGCACCGCATGTCACAACCCCCACGGCGGTACAAACAAATATCTGCTGATTACGGCAACTGAATCGGAAACGTGCTTTCAGTGCCATGAAAATGATAAAATGAGCAAAAAGTTTCTCCATGGGCCTGTGGGGGCGGGTGAATGCGCCTCATGCCACGATCCGCACTCCTCGGACAATCAGTACCAGCTTAAAGCACCCAAGGGCGAGCTCTGCTTCGTGTGCCACTCGGACAAGAAGGCAGACCTCTCAAAGGTGAGCGTTCACGCTCCTGTTGCGGACGACTGCACACAGTGCCACGATCCGCACAATTCAGACACTAAATTCCACCTGAAAGCAGCGGACGAAAAGGCTCTCTGCCTTACATGCCACGGCGATATGGACCCTGCGTTCAAAGAAAACATCCTTACGGCGCAGTTTAAGCACCAGCCCGTTGAGGACGGAAGCTGCGGAGAATGTCACAACCCGCACGCATCGGATTTCGGTCAGCTTCTCCGTTCGGACACCAAACAGATCTGCTTTGAGTGCCATCAGGATCTGGGCAAGGTTATAACCGGTTCCGAATATGTTCACGCGCCCGTTGAGTTTGACGGATGCAACGCCTGCCACAATGTACACGGCTCAGGCAACCCGTTCATTCTTTATGAGCACTTTCCCAAGACATTCTACAACCAGTACACAGACGGAATGTATAAAATATGCTACGAATGCCACGACACAGGCAACCTTGAATCAGCCGAAACGGACGGAACAGGCTTCCGCAACGGAAAGCAGAACCTACACTATCTGCATGTCATGATCCCGGGCAAAGGAAGAAGCTGCAAAGCCTGCCACGAGGTTCACGCATCCAACCAGCCTCTGCACATAAGAAACAGCGTACCCTTCGGCTCCGGCGGATGGGAGCTTCCGATCAAGTTTACCCGCTCGGATAACGGCGGAACATGCGTGGTCGGCTGCCATAAACCGAAAACATACGACAGGACAAAAGAGTTTCAGAACCCGTAAGGAGGTTTTATGAAGAAAACCGCGCTTGCGCTTGCCGCTTTTTTTATGAGCTTTGCCGTGTCTGCCTTCCCCTTGAAAGAACTGAAAGAGGGGGACAGGGTGGAGATGAAAAAATTCTCCTACTCCGCAGGAGCTTATACCGACAAGGAAGATAAAGCGCCTCTCAAGGCACTGCTCCTCTGGAAAGGGGATAAAAGGCTCAGCAAAAACACCTTTGAGGAGTTTAAGCAGTTCTGTGAAAAAAGCGATATCATATGCGTTGCTGTGGAGCTTGGCGTTAATGAAACGCTGAAACCCGCAAAGAATGTTATATACGCCGCAGACACAGCCAAAATGACTGACACATGGGGGATATTCACCCTCCCTGTGACCCTTGTTCTGGACGGAGATAATAAGATAATCCACGGAATAGGCTTCGAAGGGCAGTACAGGGCAAAGCTTGAGAAATTTATAGAGTTTAAGCAGGGGAAGATCTCCGAGGCGGACTATCAGAAGATTACAAATGTGCAGGGGGTTGACAAAACTGTCAGCAGACTGCCTGAGATAAACTTCGCTAAGACAATGATAAAAAGCGGGCAGACTGAGGATGCCCGCAAACGCCTCGGAGAGGTGGATTCCGCTTCACTGAGCGACACCGAGAAAACCAGACTGGCCGAAGCCTATTTCATGCTGAAGGAATATCAGCAGGCGCTGGAAATTCTGAAAGGAATAAGCAGTACGGTTCCCGAGGTCAGGTTTCTTCTGGGCTACGCCTACATGCAGACGGGAAAGCTTGACGAAGCTCTGGGCGAACTTGAATCCGTAAAAGATATCTATCCCCGCAAGGAGCGCATCTACTACGCCCTCGCCAAAATCTATTATGAAAAAGATATGTACAAGGAAGCGGCGGATTATTTTAACCAGTGCTGTGAGATAGCCATAGATTTTCAGTGAGGCCGCTTCCCTGCTTCCGAGGAACGGAGGCACGCCGTGCGAGCGGAGTTCTGCTTTGCAGAGCGCGAGCGTGTGTAAAAAATTCCATGGAGGGCAAATTTTTACAGTTAAGTCGTAGCGGCGGATTATTTTAACCAGTGCTGTGAGATAGCCATAGATTTTCAGTGACGCCGCTTCCCTGCTTCCGAGGATCGGAGGTACGCCGTGCGGAGTCTGCTGTCACTCTGAACGCAGTGAAGAGTCTCAGCCGTGAGAATAACCTATTATGGTCTGAAGTTAAGTTTTGATAAGAAATATGCAGTTTTGTTTTGGAGATCTCCCGATGCGCCTCTATATCAGTGAGGCGCATTTTTTATTTGCCAGTAAAGCGTTCCCCCTTTGGTAAAGGGGGACAGAGGGGGATTTTCTTTCTTAATTTGAGAGATTCTTCACTGCGTTCAGAATGACCATAAGTGCCGTTGGCAAAGCAGTAAATACCTTAATACAGATTAAGAGTCTTCGGCCTTTCAGAGTTTGCAATGATGCAAACAGCTCCGTGACCGGAGCTGAGAAGGCCGCGAGCATGTGAAAAATTGACAGGATAAATTAAAAATGCCCTCCGCAAAGAGGGCATTTTTTTTATAGATTTCATTAAATTTGGGTTAAGGCCGTATCAACAAAATAACAGTCGGATAAACTGTTAAAAAAGGTTTGTCTTATCCCCGTAGCCTGCGCCGTGGTAGTGGCAGTTTGTGCAGTCCGAGTCATATCCGCTGGGGTGCACAACCTCCTGAAGCCCGTTGCCTGTCACAGCTCCGTCCGGGCTCATGTGGCAGAGAGCGCAAAGCTCAGTGAAGTTGTTCCCTGTCACGCTGACGGGAGCATCAAGAGCGTCCGCATCTGCGTCCTCGGCGCTTTCGCCGAACTGAGTTATCAGGTATGAGTTGTCAGATGTGTGAACCTCGTGGCATTGGGTACAGCCGATTTCCATCGCTGACGTGTAGCCTGCGCCGGGTCTGAACTGACCGAAGGTCTGCCCCAGACCGTCCTTCGCTCCGTGGATATCGGCGGTGAAGGTTTGTCCGGCTATGCCTCTGAAGGTGTCGAATATATTGCTGAAATCCCCGTCAAAAGCCAGTGAAGGAGGCATTACTCCGAATGCGCCGTTGCCGTCGTGGCATGTGAGGCAGAAATCGGTTTTTGAGCCGTAGGAATCAGCGCTCTGCCTGAAATCTCTGGCAAGGTTAACACTGCCGTTCATATCCGTGTATTCATGGCACACAACGCAGTCGGAATTGCCTATTTTGCCGTCTCCGTCAAGGTCGTGCATTGTGGCGTGTCCGCCGAAAAGGGATGCGGAGGCAACCACCGCCGGATCGGAATGGCAGAGTGTGCACTGATAGCTTTCCGCGGTGACATCTTTTATTCCGTTTGTTCCGTGGCAGTAGAGACATGCGCCTATGTCGCCCGCGCCGACTTTTCTGAAGCTTTCGGGAAGCTCCGGATTGTATGCGTGTATTTTATCAAGCTGGTTTGCCGGATGGCAGAGAGAGCAGTCTTTCCTTTCCCACCCGCTGTGGCTCTTTGAGTCTGTAAGCTGCGGTACTCCTATGCTGTTTTCAGCCGCTGCCGAGTTGCTTGAGCTGTTGCTTCCGCAGGCTGAGGCTGATGCCAGAATCATGAATGAAACGATGCAGTAAATAAAAGCTCTCACGGATTCACCCCGTTTTGATGTTATAGGTTTTTTCATTATCAGTTAGTCCTGTGGCAGTCGATGCAGAAAGACGCCTTGTGGCAGCTGTCGCAGGATGCCGGATCCATCATTGCCTCAACCGAGTGTCTGAGCTTGAACGCTCTCGGGTGCCTGTAATTTTCAGCGGAATACTGTTTGCTGTGGCAGCTTTCGCAGTACCAGTCCGAGTGGCAGCTGTCGCAGCTTTTCTTGTCCAGAGAAGCAGGCACTGCGTGCATCTGGGTCCACTGGGTGAGGTGATCCTCCGGCTTCATGGTTTTCAGGTTGTCATGGCAGACATAACAGTTCTGCGGAGCCGAGACAACCTTGGTTACCTCTTCCTTATGGCATGTGTGGCATGTGTTGTCTATTTTCAGCTCTGCGCCTATTTTGAAATCGCTTCCCTTGTTGATGAAGGTTTCAATGTCGGGCAGCTTGTGGCAGTAGAAGCAGTCCTTTTTCTGTTCAAACAGAATGTTTACGTGCTGTTCGTGGTTGAACTTAACGTAAGGGGACTGATAGTAAAACTTCGTGCAGCCGAAAAGAAGAACCGGCAGAACCAGTAAAAACCATGTCAATCGCTTATTCATCTATTTTCCTCGGTATATTTTATATTCCATGTCAGAAATTGTAAGTTGCTTTCAGACCGTATCTGTTTTCGGGCAGATAGCGGGTTTCTCTGTTGTTCTCGGCGTAAACACCGAGGGTGAGGTCTTTTATCACGTCATATTCGAGCTCTCCGTAAAGAGAGTAGATGGAATCTTCCCTGTCCATGCCCGCTGTTCCGTTTTTGATTTCGGAACGTCCAACATACTCCGCCTCAAAGGAGAATCTCAGTTCCCTGAGTATGCTCCAGTCCAGAACGAAGCTTACGCCGTTTGCCTCGGAATCGCTTCCGTCATACAGATACATCTCAATATTTGAGGTGAGCCCGTGGCTTTTGAAGTGGTTCACGTTGGCGCCGAATTTATAGATGTCTCCCGTGACCCATTCGCCGAAATTGTTCAGCAGGACAACATGAGTGGTTCCCTGATAAACGGTGTAATGGTCGGTCAGGGCGTATTCGACAGTGTATGAATACCTGTCCTCCTTGCCGGAGGAGAAGTTGGTTATTATAAGCTCGCCAAGCCTTTCCGAGCCGTCCTCGACTCTGATTCTCGTTGCGTCCGCTATGAGGCCGAGTTTTTTGTATCTGGCGTATACCCTTCCCATGCCTCTGTATATTTCATCATCTTCCATGTCGTAGTCGATTTTGCCGTCCAGAGTGAGGAAAACAGTTTTATCGCTCAGGGAAATGAATCTTCTGCCGAGGCCGAGCCCTGCCAGTTCCTGAATTGTCCTGTCGCCGTCCTCTTCTTTGGAGTAAGAGACATAGCCAGTGTAGTTTTTGACGCCGTTGAGGAATATCTTTCCGCCGTAGAGTCTGTCGCCTGTGTCCCTGAATGATTCGTTTATGTGCCTGTCATCGGCATCAAAGTATTCAGGCGCACCGCCGAAAGCCGTCACTCCGAAGCTCCAGTCTGTTCTGACTGTTGCTTCAGCACCGTCCAGGGTGAGAAATCTGTTTCCCAAGAAGGAAAAACTGCCGAGTTTTATTTCAATAGCTTTTTCGAAGCTGCTGAACTCAAGGTAAGCGGAGTAGATGTCCGTGAAGCTCTCTCCGT
>JBFWJG010000065.1:0-9784 GCA_050253335.1 Deferribacterales bacterium
TAGCGGCTCCGTCATTCATAAAAAAAGCTGACAGGATTACAAATGTCCGCTTCCTGCATGGACTTGTGGATGAGGTTGAGCTTTTGTATATGTCAAGCCGGTACATGGGCGACGAACCCGATCCGGCGGAGGTGGCGGAACTTGCGTCGACAGGGACGCGGTTTAATGTGCACAGGCCTTATGACATTGATCTTTCCGCAAAGGAAAACTGGGCTGTGATAGAACGTTTTGCGGAGCTTCTGAAGCCGCTGAACGCATACACCCACACGATCCATATTCAGCATCAGGAGAGTTTTTTCAGGAACCTCACAGAGTTTACAAAAAAATCAGCCGTACCTCTGTCGGTTGAAAACGGAGCGGATGATGCGCACCTTTTCAGTAAACTGGCAGGAGCAGATTCGGCAATATGCGCCGATTTTGGGCATGTGCTCCATTACGGCGGAACAGTTGAGGATATAATCAGGCTCTGGGGCATGGACATAGGTCTTATCCACCTGCACGGCTCAGACGGAATGCGTGACCATCAGAGCCTGAAGCACATTGATAAGAATACGCTCCGCCTGATTAAAAACTTTGCGGAGTTTCAGGACATCACAGTCTGCGTTGAGGTTTTCGAGGAAGACGCCTTCCTTGAATCTCTGGATATTCTCCTAGGCCTTTAAAATCGCTGTGGAGAGATACCCTGCTGATTCTCCGGGAGCTTCCGTGAGCAGGTTGAAGATCTGCTCATCCTCCATTGTCACACGCTGAAAAAGATACGCCTCGCTGAGGCTGTTTTTCCGCACGAATTCCGTAAGCACTCCGAGCCTTTTGTGCACCTTCATCAGCACAACGGAAGTGAAACGGCGTGTCAGCTCAAGAAGCTCCTCATCCGTATCAGGCATTTCCACCACGCAGAATGAGCCGTCCTTCTCGCACAGGGGCAGATTCATCCTGTTTGCGGATGCGGAGAAGGCGGAGATTCCCGCTATCATTTTTGTTTCTATATTTTTAGCTTTGAGCTTATCCCGCAGATAATTGAATGTGCTGTAAACAGGCGTATCGCCGATTGTGACGTAGCTGATTGTTTTTCCTTCCGCCGCGAGCTTTTCCATCTCGGCGGCAAGGGCGGTGTATCTGACATCCAGATCAGCCTTATCTCCCGTCATGGGGAAGTAATACCAGAGGATCTTCTCTTCAGGCACATAGTTTTTCACTATGTCGCCCGCTATGCTTCGCCCTGTTTTATCGGACTGGGGAACTATGACTACATCTGATTTTTCCAGAGTTTTAACTGCCTTTACCGTAACAAGTTCAGGATCGCCCGGTCCGAGACCGATTCCGTAAATAAGCATTATAAGCACCTCAATAATCCCAAGCTTATAAAAAAGAGCGGCGGTTTGTCCATAAATTTATCGGGGGAAAGGCATTTTAAAGAGCCCGCACCGCAGTCGGCACGGCACGGGCTTGATAACGGCGGAACCTACAGGGAAACCTGTATCAGAAACATAAGCACGGCAAAGGGAACTGCCCCTGCGGCGCTTATGGAAACTTTTCGGGGAATATAGGCCAGCATGAGCACAAGCACACTGCCGGAAACACTCATGCAGCCGAACCATGCTGTGAGCCCGATGGATATTTTATACTGCTGAACGCACGGTACGGCGGAAAAAATAAGCAGAATCCACCCGGCGAGCATAAGGGCGGGTTTCAGCTTAGGGCTGAGCTCTCTGTCAGTTATCTGCGCACGGTGCTTGTCCGCGGCAAGGGCTATCAGGCTGAACCCTGTGAAGGTGAGAGCAATGGCGATAAGACCTGCAAACATTATTTCGCCTCCTTTCTGGAAACTATTACTGCGGTGACGGCAAACAGCGCTCCTGCGGCAAGTGCAGTGAGATCAAACCCCGCCACGATCATGTTTCCGGCTGAGAACGCATTAAAGAGGTTCGTGGACGAAGTGAGGGCGTTCACTGCGGGAATGAGTGCGTACAGCCCGGCGCAGAGCCATAACTGGTCAGTCCATGCCTTTTTTCTGTCCCGTATTGCGGGGTGGATAAAGGTTAGCGCCCACACGCCGAAAAATGCCCAGAGCTCAAGACTCATACGGTTTTCAGCGGCAGCGGGCACAAGCCTGTTCGCCCAGAAGTAGGCGGCTGTGGAGGCGGCAAGACCTGTGATCCCGCCTATGTTCAGCACCTCAACCAGCTTGCGCCCGAACGTCTTATCGGCGGCTTTTGCCTTCTTCTGTGTCCAGATTATGAGCCCCGTGGCGGTCATCACCGTTCCCATCACCCCTGAAATGAAAAACAGCCAGCGCATGAAGGTGTCCGCGAAACGCGCCACATGAAGGGTGCTGAAAGCATTGAAAATGGAATAAGCCGCTGACACAGGTTCGCTTCTCATTTCTCCGTAGAATCTGCCGTTGCGAAGGCTGTAGCTTACGCTTGCTTCCGCACTGCGGCTTCTGTCCGTATAGGTGATTTTGTCGCTTCTGGAAGGAACAAGCTGAGCAATCATATTGCGCCTGCCCGGATTGCTGATGTATATCCTGCCGATTTTTTCACCGAGCCTCTCTTCTGCGTCTTTCAGGAGAGGAACAAGGGAAACGGGCGGGTACGCTTCATAATCGGAAGGGATAACCTCAACGGGCTGAGACATCATTTTTGCGCGCATTTCCTTATACTGTTTAAGAAATTCTTCCGTATTCCAAGGCAGGAGTATCATCATCAGAAGAAGCAGACCGGAATAGGTGATCATCACATGGTAAGGGAGAGCCAGAACCGCTGTGAATATGTGGGCATCGATCCATGAGCGCACCCCCTTGTTTCCGCGGAAAACGAAGAAATCCTTAAATATCCGCTTATGGAGTATAATTCCGGTGACAATTGCTATGAACATAGCCATTGTGGCTATGCCGATTATCCAGCGGCCGAGGGTTTTGTCCATTCCGTAAAGCTCTATGTGAAAACGGTAGAGAAATTCGCCGCCGTGGGTTTTGCGGGCGTTTGTGTTCTCCCCTGTGGAAGCGTCAAGAAAGTTTTGCGTTATTTCGGGGCGTATGCCGTATTTCGGATCGATCTTCACCACACGCCACGATGCCTCTATGGTTTTTGTGCGCTCATCCGGCAGGGCGATCAGCCATCCGGCGGCTTCGTCAGGAGCGTTGTTTTTCAGATAGTCCACTGCCTTGTCCACGGCGGCAGGATCAAATTTTACCGACCCGTGGGTCTCCGGCTGCATCCAGTGGGTTATCTCCTGACGGAAATATGACAGGGTTCCGGTGAAAAATATCACAAATATCAGCCAGCCGAGTATAAGCCCGCTCCATGTGTGCAGCCAGCTCATAGACTGGCGGAATTTCTCCTTCATGCTGCACCCCGCAGGAGGAGGATAAGCCCGCAGAGAGCGGAAGGAATCCCCACGCCGAGCCATGCGTAAAGGGGTTTTCTTACAGCGAAAACCCATATAAAAACGCAGGTGTAGATGAGAAAGAAAATCATATTAGCGGTCAGAGCCGCAGTCTTCGGATCATAAGGCAGAAGCCCCGTTAAAAGAAGGGTAAAGGCGGCGCAGCCCCAGTATCCCCCGAGCACGGCAAGCACAGTGCGGGATGCCGCATCCAGCCTGTAGACCGTTTTTGCGGAATAATTAAACATTTATTTCCCCCTATTCAAAAAGTAATTAACAGGTATTGAAAACCTGAGCGGTATATTAACGGAATATTAGATAAGATCAATAAAATTTTATATATCTAATTAAGTGAGTGCCATATCATGCTTGCTGTTTGGGTGAGTATTCGTTAAGTTCGTATAAAAGAGGGGAAAAATGGCAAAATCCATCATGTTTCAGGGAACAGGTTCGGGCGTGGGCAAAAGTCTTCTTACTGCGGGTTTCTGCCGTCTGCTGAAAAATATGGGTCTGCGCGCGGCTCCGTTTAAGTCTCAGAATATGGCGCTCAACGCCGGAGTGACGGCGGACGGCCTTGAAATGGGCAGAGCGCAGATTCTTCAGGCGGAGGCGGCGGGAGTGATCCCCGATGTACGCATGAACCCCATTCTTCTGAAACCGCAGGGTGAGTCTAAATCCCAGCTTGTGCGGATGGGAAAGGTTGCGGGCGTTTTTTCCGCAAGGGAGTACTACACGCTCTCGGCCGAAAATTTCTCCATAGCATCTGGTGCTTACGATTCCCTCGCATCCGAATACGACATCATAGTGATTGAGGGGGCGGGCAGTCCGGCTGAAATCAATCTCCGTAAGACAGATATAGTCAACATGCGCATGGCGGAATATACCGGAGCGGGCGTGCAGATAGTGGGCGATATAGATCGCGGCGGCGTTTTCGCATGGATGAAGGGAACCTACGACCTTCTGCCCGCTGATTCGGCAAAGCTGGTCAAAGGTTTTATAATAAATAAGTTCCGCGGGGATAAGACCCTGCTGGAACCCGGGATAAAAATGTTTGAGGAGCTTGTTCCCGTTCCGGTGACAGGGGTTATGCCCTATATGCGTCTTTCCCTTGAGGAGGAGGATTCGCAGGACATTCAGTCCGACACTGAAAAGGGCGCGGTGAAAATAGGCGTTATCCGCCTGCCGTTCATCAGCAACTTCTCCGACTTTGCCGCGCTGAAGGCAATGAAGAGTGTTCAGGTGATTTATGCCGTGAAGCCTTATGAACTGAATGACTGTGACGCGGTAATAATTCCAGGCAGCAAGCACACTGTTTATGACATGAACTTCCTTCGGGAAACCGGATTTGACGATGCAGTGAGAAAGGCGGCGGTGTATAAGCCCGTCATCGGCATATGCGGCGGGTTTCAGATTCTGGGGAAATATATTTCAGATCCTGAAGGCATAGAAGGGGAAAAGGGCGGAACGGAAGGTCTGGGGCTTATTGATGTATCTACAGTGATTACAAAACAGAAAGAGCTTGTACATAAACAGTATAAAGGACAAAACGCGTGGGAAGGTCTGACTCTCACCGGATATGAAATGCACATGGGCAGAACGGAAACAGGCGCCGGAACCTCGGTTCTTGCCGAAAACGGTGTCTGCACCGCAAAGGGGAAGGTGTTCGGAACATATCTCCACGGTTTTTTTGAGCACAGCGGAAATATTAAGGCGCTGAACAGCCTCGTCGGCACTGCGTTTGAGGAAAACGACTATATCAATGAGAAAGAGCGCCAGCTTGACCTGCTTGCGGAAACCATAAGGCAGAACTGTGATATTGGTCTGATACTGAAGGAGATTTTATGAAGCTTTCATACTACCCTTTTTTAGTGAATATAAGAGGCAAGAGGCTTGTTTTCATAGGCGGCGGCAGAGTCGCCGAGAGGAAGATCGCCTCCCTCTGCCGCATGGAGCCTGAGATAAGGGTGATAGCACCGTCAGTGACGGACGGCATAAGGGATAACGTGAAGGTTGAGAAGGTCTTAAAACCTGCATCCGCAGAGGATATGCGCGGTGCGGACTTTCTTTTTATCTGCACGGATGACAGAGAACTGAACCGTGAGTTTGCCATAGAGGCAAAGATAAAGAATATACCCGTTAATGTGGCGGATGATCCGGACATGAGCGATTTTCACCTTCCGGCGGTATATGTGGAGGAGGACACGGGAACGGTTGTTTCGGTATCCACACAGGGGCAGGAGCCTTCGTTCTCCAAAAAACTGCGGGATCGGATTGCGACGTTTCTGGAAAAAGGGTGAACGGATGAACGGCTTTGTCATAGGCGCGGAAAAGAGCGGCTCAGGGAAAACAACTCTGACCACGGGAATAATCAGAGCGCTTGCCAATTCCGGCAGGAAAGCCGCCGCGTTTAAGTGCGGACCTGATTACATCGACACACGCCACCTGACAAAAAGCGCCGGACACCCTGCGGAAAATCTTGATACCGTAATGCTTGATAAAACTGCGGTGAGGCAGGTTTTCGCAGAGGGCTGTCTCGGGCGTGATATTGCAGTGGCGGAAGGGGTGATGGGCTTTTTTGACGGTGTTGACCATACTGACTTCAAAGGCAGTACATATGATATAGCCTCTGTCCTCGGTCTGCCCGCCGTGATTGTGCTTAACGCCGCCTCCTGTTCATACACCTCTGCCGCTTTCCTGAAAGGGATTCAGACTCTAAGCAGGGATGCGGAGACAGCAGGTGTTATAATAAACAACACAGCCTCACTGAACCATGAAAAGCTTATTACCGATGCGGTTAAATACCACACAGGTCTGCCTGTTTTCGGCTGTGTGCCGAGGCAGGCTGAACCCCTTGTGCAATCCCGCCATCTGGGCATTGCCACTGCTCTGGAAACCGAAGAGGCTTACTACGAAAAATGCGCGGAACTGGCGCAGAGCTATATTGATATAAACGCCCTTGCCGCTCTTAAAGTGAACAAACCGCTGACAAAAGCCCGCAGCGGATACCCTGAGCCGGATAAGCTGTGCGCAGTTGCCTTTGATAAGGCTTTCAGCTTTTATTACGAGGCAAACTTCCGCGAACTCAGAAAAAGAGGGTATGAGCTCTGCTTCTTCTCCCCCCTGAAAGGGGAAACGGTTAACAATGCCGATCTGGTTTACATAGGCGGCGGCTACCCTGAGCTTTACGTAAGGGAGCTTGAGAAGCACGGAACAATGCTTGACTGGCTGCGGGAGTATTCCCTCAGCGGAGGGCGGATGATAGCTGAATGCGGGGGTATGATGCTCCTGACGGAAGGCATTAATATTGAAGGTGAGTTTCACCCCATGGCAGGTGTGTTTGACGCCGAATGCCGAATGACGGACAGACGGCAGGCTCTGGGTTATGTGCGTGTTGCTGACAGTGCGCAGCTTAACGGGCTTGTTGGGCATGAGTTCCACTATTCCGTGCTTGAAAACGTGCGGGAGAAATACATCTTTCAGCTAGAAAAAGTCACTTCAAAGGCGCGGTCTGAGGACGGCTTCCTGAAAAATAACACACTGGCGGGCTATGCACATTTTCATTTCGCCTCAAACCCGTCTCTGCTGGATTTCATACCGAAATAAGGAGTTTTTATGGATAAAGGTTTAAGTATAGAGAAGGAAAGCTTTGAGATAATAGATTCGCTGATTGATCTCTCCCGTTTCAGTGAGGCGGAGAAGCTCATTGTCCGCAAGCTTGTTCATACCACAGGCGACCCGGAATTTGCTGAACTGACCCGCATTCACCGTCTGGAGGCAGGGATTGAGGCTCTCAGGAACGGAGCGCCCGTCATAACCGATGTAACCATGGTCACAGCAGGAATAACAAAGAGGTATCTGGGTGAAAGCGGCAATGAGGTTCTCTGCTTCATCAGCGAGCCGGAAGTGATCGAAAAATCAAAGGAACTTAACCTCACCAGAGCGGAAACGGCGGTGGTTTACGCCGCGGAGAAATATCCCGAAGCGGTTTACGCCATAGGCAATGCGCCCACTGCGCTTTTGAAGCTCATCGAACTGACTGAGGCGGGCAGGATGAACCCTGCGTTTGTGGCGGGACTGCCTGTGGGGTTTGTGAAGGCCGCTGAGTCAAAGGAGCTTCTGATGAAGACTGACATCCCCCATGTTTCAAACAAAGGGGCAAAAGGCGGAAGCCCGTGCGCCGCGACAGTTATTAACGGTCTGCTTCTTCTTCGGGCGGGTTTATAACCACAAAATGGATTTTAAGCATAAGACAGGCGTTCAGCTTTTCCTTAAAACCGCTCCCCTCGCCGCTGTTTTTCGCAACCACGCACCCTGCGCCGAGCTCACGGCAGAGCGCCGCGTTAAACTCCGTGGTGAAGGGACCCTGCATGGCGATTATTTTTGAACGCTCAAACCCCGACTGCACACATTTTTCAATGGACTTTTCATAGGGCAGAATCCGCACCCAGCCGATATGGGCAAACTCTTTGAACAGGTGGATGTTGTTGCTGCCGGTGGTGAAAAGAATCCGCCTGAAATCAGCCTCCCGCAGGAAACAGGCGGCTTCCTCATAGCTTGAGAAGACGTGAACAAGGTCGGTCTCTTTTATCTCCTCTGTCTTTCTCACAAGGCTTGTGTAGGGTATGCCGCATCTGCATGCGGCGGCTTTTGCTGTTGCGGTTATCTCCGCCGCGTGAGGGTGGGTGGTGTCTATTATTTCAGTTACATGGCGGTTTTTGATGAAGTTTTCCATTGTTTCTTCACTGAAGCGGATCTTCATCACATTATCCGGATATCTGAGACGAAATTCCCTCTCACCGTAATCCGTGGCGAGGGTGATGATGAAATCCTTCCCTTTGAGCCCCTCAACAGCTTTGTGCGTGGCGGATGTTCCGCCCAGAACCAGTATCAAACCTATTCTCCGTATTTATCGGTATACCCGCGCGGGGTGACGAGTCTGCCGTTTTTTATCACTGTTTTTTTACAGCCGATTATCAGAACAGTGCTCATATCAAGCTCTTCCGTGTTAAGCTCTGACAGCCTGCCAACCCAGAGGGTTTCCCCCTCCCTGTGGGAGTTGCGCACATACCCGCAGGGGAGATCCCCCCTTGAGGAGAAAACTTTCAGCGCATGTTCTATCTGTTCCGTACGTTTTCTGCTTCTGGGGTTATAGACCGCGCACACAAAATCACCTGCGTTCACAGCGTCTATCCTTTTTCTGATAACCTCCCAAGGGGTGAGCAGATCGGACATTGAGATAACCGCGAGATCATCCGCCACGGGAGCGCCGAGCCTTGCAGAAGCGGCGAGGGCGGCTGTTATGCCCGGTATTACCTCTATTATATCAGTATCTGATGCTTTTTCATAAACAAGAGAGGCAAGTGAATAAAGCGAGGCATCCCCTCCGCAGACAAGGACAGCCTTTTTTCCCGCCTGTGCGGCTTCCAGAGCCTTTTCCACCCTTTCAGTCTCTCCGGTCATGCCGTTGGTGAACACTTCCGCTTCGGGGGAAATGTATTCCGCTACCGCCTCAACGTAAGGTATGTATCCGCATACGAAATCGGCACTTCTAACAGCGTTCAGAGCGGCAGGGGACGCATAGTCCGTTTTGCCGGGGCCGGTTCCCGCTACGAAGAGCCTGCCCTCAGCCATTGAGGTTTTCCTTAACAACAGCCACAGTCACAGTGCCCATTACCGTGCGGGGGAGAACAAGAACGGGGTTGACCGCGGCCAGTATGGCGGACGGTTCTGCCACGCCGGGAATGCCGAAATGCTTCATGGGCGCCTCATGTTCTGTAAAACAGTAGAGGCTGTTTTTATATGCCCTTTCAGGAAGGAAGCGGACATAGATATTAAGCTCCTTTACTGCCTCAAGGAGTCCCTGTTCATCCTTCTTCACCCATGCGGATGCGGCAAGGCGCAGGTCTTTTGTGCCGATTCCCGCCAGTGCGCATGCTCCGTGAACAGCGTGTATTATCTCAGCCTTTGACGTGCCTTTGCGGCAGCCAATGCCTATTATGTGAGTTCTGTTCGCCTCTGTGGCGGTGGTGATTACGGGCACTGCTCCTGTTATGGATGCCACGAAGTGGGCGAGGCTGTTTGCTCCCCCTTCGTGTCCTGCTATGGAGCTTATGGCATATCTGCCCACTTCATCACAGGTGACCACAGCGGGGTCAGTATGCTTTGATTTAAGATGCGGCGCGGTCATGCGGGTAACTATGCCGTGCGCCATGACCGCCGTTATGCCTCTGTATGAGCCGTCCATAAGACGGGTGAAGCACTCTTTGAGGGCTTTGTAAGGCACTGCGCCGAATTTTCCGGCTATCTCCTCCGGCAGGAAGAGGTCGAAGCCTGCCTCTTTTGCTATAAATGCGGCCAGTTCCGCCCCTTTTTCCGTCACTGCTATAACCGCTGTCTT
>JBFWJG010000066.1:0-9656 GCA_050253335.1 Deferribacterales bacterium
TCGGCTTTTTCTGCTGCGTCAAGCATTTCCGCAAGCCCTGCCTCATCTGTTCTGCCCGCGAGGTAGGAGAGATACACGGGTGTGAGAGGGGCGAAGCCGCCGTCTTTCCCGATCATTCCGGCGGGTTTGCCGTCCTTGACAAAAAGCATGTAGGGCGTATCCGCAGAGGGAGCCGCCTTGTATATACAGGCTTTGCCGGCGGAGCTGTGGAAAAAAGAGACAAGAGCTTCTTTGTCTGCTCCTGATGAATCTGCGCAGAAGCACCTCACTTCTCCGGCGTTTTCACAGTCCTTGAGGAATTCCGCAAGAATATTGAGGTCAAATCTTTTTGTGTGATCAAAAAAAAGAACAGCTTTTCCGCTGTGCGTCTTTTTAATCTCCGCATCGGCGGAAAAAACGGGTTCCGCTTCGGAAAGGGCTCTGAGCGCGCTTTCCGCATCCGCTGCCTGAGCGCCTGCGGCGGAAAAAACCGCCGCTGAAAGCGCCATGGCAAAAAGTGTATTTCTCATACCTGAAAATGAACGCATTTACTTACCCTGAAGTTTTTGCAGGTTCTGCTGTATAATGAACAGGTTCCTGAGCACTTCGGATTCGCCTATCTGTTTGTTTCTGCCCTGTCTGTATGCTTTGTCGTGATATTTGGAGAAAAGATCATCCGTCTGATCACCGTGGCATACCGCGCAGAATTTATCTCTCACTTCGAGTTTCAGGAAGCTGTCTTTATCAGTTCCGTCCACATTGTAGGCTGCCTCCGTGCTCCCCTTTTTCCAAACGTGCGGGTCGTGGCATGTCTGGCAGGTTATTGAACCTTCCGCCGATACCTTGCCGCCGTCATCATACAGGAAAGCTTTGTACTGCTCCCTGTACGGGAATATTTTAAATATCCTGTCATGGGCGGTGACTTCCGGGATTTTTTTGTAGCCGTAGCCGTCCTTCTTGTGGCAGTCGCCGCACATCTCAAACGCGAAAACCGATTTTCTGCCCTGCTCAAAAGCCCACATAAGCCTGTTGTCTTTGTGGAAGTTGTGAGGTTTATGGCATACGTAGCATGCGTTTGTCTCCGCTGTCTGTCTGACTTTTTCGGTCATGTAGTCCAGCTTCGAGAGGTTATGCTCCGAGTACACAACGCTTTTCTGATCCGCATGGCAGGCGAGGCACATATTGCTTTCGCCGGTGTTTCTCACCATGCCTTTAACAGCGCCGTGAACATCGTGGCAAGTTGAGCATACTATTTTTCCGTCAAGAAGGTAAATATCAATTTCCTTTTTAAGCTTCACATTTGTCGGATGGCTTGTGGTTATTTTTGTTTTTTCAGCCGCTTTTCCGTCGCTGTGGCAGCTTTTGCAGATCTTTTCAAAGTCTGTTCCCAAAGCTTTGTCAAAAAGGAAGTATCCGCTGTTGTGCACCATGTGGCACGAGCCGCAGGAGTTTCCTTCATCCTTTGCCTTGGCAAATTCAGATACGTGTTTCTCGAAGTTGGCTACATTGTGCTTGGACTTGGCAAAGTCTTTTTTGTCGCTGTGGCAGCTCTGGCAGAAGTTGCCGTCCTTCATCAGCTCTTTATTAAGGAAGCTGTCACGGAATGTGCCTTCCTCGCCCTTTTTCGGTCCGTTCTGATGAACAGTGTGGCAGCCTGAGCAGTAGAGGTAGTATTCACCGTTCTTTTCGGTGAGGAACTTGCCGTACTTCTCATGTGCCTCGATTTTGCCGAGCTTGTGACCGTCGTGGACTGTTTTCTTGGATGCCGAGCCTTTTTCGCTGTGGCATACAAAGCAGTAGTCGTCTTCGGTCTTGTATGAGTAGTCAAGGGTCATAATGTTTTTATCTGTTTTGGCATTATGGACGCTGTGGCACTGTTCGCATACGGGTGCTTCGGCTGTCTTTTTATCCCTTATGTCGTGGTCGGTTCCTGTTATGTCCTTTTTCCCTTCGTGGCATGCGGAGCAGAAATCATCGAAATCCGCAAAGTCACCCCGCAGGAAGTCTTTGTCGATATTACCTTTTTTGGAAGGCTTGTGCGGGTCGTGGCAGCTTGTGCAGGTGAAGGTTTCATCCGTGAGCTTGAAGCGTTCGTCCACTTTCCCTTTTGTCTTCATATTGACAGGGTGGGAGTGGGCGCCTGTGACCTTTTTCTCTGCGCTTCCGCCGGGCTTGTGGCAGTCAAGGCAGCCGTCGTCCTCTTTCTTGACAAGAAGCCGCTTGTTGGTGCTGTTGTGCACCTTGTGGCAGTCAAGACAGCCGTTTTTCAGCTTCTCTTTGCCGTGGAGAGTGTTTTCCACCATTTTCTTTTCGTCATGGCAGACAATGCAGAGAGCGCCGTTCACAGCCTCGACCCTGAGGAAGTTTTTATCCTTGGAGTGCACATCGTGGCATGTGGCGCAGGTTACCATTCTCTGTTTGGATTTATCGCCGCCTATTTCGGTGAAGAATTTTTTAACCTCGCCGAAGAGGGGCAGTTTTTCGTAGGATTTCATATCCGCCTTGATATCCTTGCCCACAGGGTGGTTGAACATTTTGGAGGAGATGACTTTTTCCTTCGCGAACCCTTTTTCCTTATGGCAGCTCATGCATCCTTTCGTGATCATGTCATCGTTAGTGTTCGGCAGAGCCAGCGACCATCCATGGGGATCGTGGCAGCTTTCGCATGTGCCTTTCTGCTGTGCGGTTTTGCCGTCCTTGGTGACGAAGCCTTTAACTGTTTTCATGTCGTGCTTGGAGTCGAGCACGGTTTTCTGTTTTTCATGGCATACAAAGCAGAGCGAGTTGTCTGTGTTGCTGCGCAGAAGCAGTGTTTCTGTTTTGGCCTTGTGAACGGAGTGGCAGGTGAGGCATATGACCTCGCTGTCCGTGCCGTAGGAGCCGCCTTCAGCCTTTATTTTGTTAATTTCAGTTGAGTTGTCGTGCTTTATGTTAATCGGGTGGTTAAGCATGCCTTTGAGGTAGTTGTGGCTTTTGTCGTCACTGACTTTGTCAAGGTGGCATGTAGCGCATAGTTCCGAATGGTTTCTGTAGTTAATGAGGAGCTTTTCCTCTTTGGGTGAGTGGGGGGTATGGCAGCTCTGGCAGATTACCTCGCCTTTCGCGCCGAGTTTCCCGTCCTGCCTGTGTATTCTGGAGGCCACTTCATCTCTATTGTCCTTAACGGGGCTCATGGGGTGTGTTATGCCCATTTTAGCTGAGCCTATATCCTTGTGACAGGCTTTGCAGAGCTCTGAGTTGGCGTTTTCCATTCTTAAAAATACGCTTTTTTCGACCCCTTCATCCCTCGGCGCACCGGTTGAGTGGGCTGAGTGACAGGTGCGGCAGTCTATTTTGCCGTCCGTAAGTGGCAGGGCGGCGGGAATAGACATGTGAGCCGGAATTTTATCGAGCTTGTGGACATCGCCTGTCCATATTTTGATGCGGCTGTCGCCCACTGTTCCGTTATGGCAGGAGAAGCACATTCTTTCGGTGGCGACGACTTTATCCTTCTGAAATTCAACCAGCGGCGTTCCTTTGAGGTCAAAGAGAAATTCAGGCATCCATTCGTAGTGGCAAATGGAGCATTCCTTTGAGGAATCGGGGTTCAGTTTTTCTGTTTGAGCCTCTGCGCTGAAAGAGCAAAAAATCAGGGCTGTGAGTAAAAACAACAGACTTCTCAATTTTTCTCCTTTAACTGAAAAACGAATACTGTTTTCTCGAAGGCATCCACCACGGCAAGGGTATTTCCGTTTATCCTGATATGGGTTACGGAGCCGAATTTCAGCTTTTTGCCGCTTGCGTCGGTGAGAACGCCCGCAAATTTTCCGTCTTTATCGAAATACTGTATGAGACCCGTATATCCGTCCGCAACGAACAGGGATGAGCCTTTGAGGGCTATTCCGGTGGGACGGTAGAACTGTCCCTGATTGATACCCCATCCGCCGATAAATTCGTAAAATTTCAATTCCTTTGTGATTTTCTGTATTCTGGTGTTGAGAACCTCGGAAACAAGAAGCTGGCCTGTCTGATTGAAGGCCACGGCATAGGGATACCAGAACTGAAGGCGTTCCTTGCCGTATCTTCCCGCGCTTGCGGCTTCCTTTGCCTCCGCGAGGTCGATTTTGACTATTCTGTGGTTGTCATTATCCGCCACATAAGCGTAACCGCCGCTGACCGCGACATCTGTCGGGTCGAAGGCGGCGAGTTTTGCTGAGGAGTAAACCTCAAATCTGGAGGAGATCATGTCCAGAGAATTGCCTTTATTGTTGCAGTAAAGATAGTAGTTGCCGTTTTTGACGAAACAGTTGCCGCCTTTAAGGAATTCCTTTTTAACGGAGGAAACGGCGCTTCCGTTTCTGTAAACGGTGTAGCTGCCGCTGAAGGCGTCATAAATTCCGGCCGTATCCGCTGATTCGATAACAACGTCAGCCGGAGTTGCCTGTTTTCCGGAGGTGACTTTATACAGAAGGGACGCGCTGAACTCCAGCGCGTGCCCCTGTGTTATTGCCGAAAAAATTATTACTGCCGCAAGTAAGAGTCTCACTTAGTTTTCCTCACTGGGTTTCAGGAAGTTAGGTATGTAAAATTCCTTATACCTGTCAATCATCCCCGCGACTTCGTTTCCGACGATCTGCGCCATCCTTCTTTCTGTGTAGCCGATCTCCTTCAGAGGGAGATAAGCCTCGTTCACATTGGGGTTGTGGCATTCGTTGCATTTGACGGAGTCTTCAAGCTTTGTCATGGGTCTGTGGATAACTTTCAGCGAAGCGCTTTTCGCCGCAGGAACCATTTCGCCCACTTTGCTTTTGAACTCATCGACATATTTGATCATGGGCTCCGTATCGAAGACTCTGGACTCCTCTCCGCCTCTGTTGAGGGGAAGAAGTTTGTACTTGGTGTCCTCAAGGAAGAAGCCGGGGTCTATGCTGGGTTTTTCATCACCGGTGATTTTGTCATACCAGACGTATTTATGATCTCCGGGTGTTTCGCTTTTGATATGGCATGTTTCGCAGGCCATAAAGTAAGCGTGCATGTTGAGGAAAGCCCTGATCTCCTTTTTCTTGTCATGGGGGACATCCCCGTGGCAGGAAACGCAGAGGTTGCGGCTGTCGGTGACGCCTTTCGCTTCTGCTTTGTGGAAATCATAAAGCTTGTGGATCTGGCTTATATCTTTGTATGCGAGGCCGGCGTTCTGGGCGTCGACTCCTTTGAGCATTTCCTGATACAGCCTGTCCTCTTTGCTGAGGCTGTCCGCGTGGGCTTCGCCCTGCGGGGCGTGATGCCATATGTGCATAACAAGGATGAACACTATGTAAGTGGAATATACAAGGAACGCTATCCCTGCGAGGCAGTATAAATATCTTACAAAAGCGGGTCTCTGCTTACTCATGGTGAGAACCTCCCTTGTTGTATTTGCCGCCTGTGGTGCTTTCCTTCATAAATTCGATCTGCTCTCTTATGAGCTCCATTTTTTCCTGATTTGTGAGCATTTCTGCTTCCCTCTCCTTGTCAAGGTCAAGAAGGCGTGAAGGGTCTTTCTCCACTATGCGGTTTATTCTCGCCCATTCCATGTAGTACTCGTGCTTCATGAGGTGCTCAGGCAGGTAGCCTGTCATGAAAAGGGGAGACATGGGAAATTTGTCGTAGTTAACGTGGGCGTTGTACATGTGCCAGATGAAGATAACGCTGACAGCAAGCATGGCCTCATCGGAGTGGGCGATGTAGCTTATGTTTATTGCCCAGCCGGGGAGGAACGTGGTGGCCCATACGGGGAACCACAGGAAAAGCCCTGTGAGTCCGAGAACGGGAATACCCCAGAAAACCGCCCAGTAGTCAAACTTTTCTCTCCAGTGGAATCTTTCGTGCTTGGGCATCTCATCGCTTATGAAGAGAGCGTATTTGATGAAATCCGCTATATCCTGCGCATCCTTCTTGCGGGGGCACATGGGCGAGTAGTACACAAAGCGCCCGAATTCGCCCCATGAGAAGGTTCCGGTTTTCTTAGCGGGTATTATGTAGTTTATGGCCATGTTCTTGAACAGGTAGTACCAGTGGTAGAAGAACTGTGCCACCATTATCACCCCGCAGACCCTGTGGATGAGCCTTGTGACGTGGAGTCCGCCGAACATCTCTATCATGGGTTTTGCCCAGGGATAGAAGTGGAACTTGAGGGGGAAGCCCGTAGCCACGAGAAGTATGAACGTGACCATGATGAAAAGGTGCTGAACCCTCTGGTTCTGAGTGAGTTTAAGGTAGTGCCTTTCGCCGTTTTTTATTTTAACTAATGGTAATCCTTTCATTTTATTCACCCCCGCCCTTAACTCTTTCTCTTACGTCTGAAGCTCAGGCTCGGGAACATAATCCTGATGAGCTCAAGAATCATAAGACCCTGAAGCATGAAGAACACTCCGAGGGTAAGTACGGTGAACGCGAGAGCCACCCAGAACTCTATGGGGTAGAGGTCTTTATCGATCACAACGTGCATTCTGATAAGCCCGAACTCCCTTGTGGTGTTGGCGTGGCATCCTTCGCCCTCGCAGGATTTATACCTGTTTTCCACATAAGTGGCGCTTTCGGGGCTCTTATGGCTGAGAATCTTGTGAACGGACTGTCCGTCTCTCACGTGGCAGTCGATACATGTGGGCGCGTTCTCCATGCCGAACTCGACAGCTTTTCCGTGGAAGGTGTCAAGGTAGGTGCTGGCGGCGTTTTTCAGCTTGTGTTTTTCCGCCATGTCATCCCTTGAGTGGCATTTGCTGCATGTTTTGACAACATCCTCGCTGGCGGAAAGGTTTTTGATCCTGTGGGTTACGTGGTTGAAGTAGTATTTGTAGGAAGGATCCTGATCATGGCATACGCTGCATTTCTGGAAGATTTTATCCTGACTTCTGGCGTCCTGAACGTCCCTGACATCGTCTGTAATGAAACGGTATGTGGGGTTGCTGTGACAGTCGGTACAGGAGGGGAAGTCTTCAGCTATGCGGGCGTTCACATGTTCGTTGTCGACATTGTGAATACTGCCTTTAAGCTCTTCCACAATTTTTTTGTGGGAGAAGGGTTTGGCCGAATCGCCCATGGTTATGTGACATTCGGTGGCGCAGTCGACTATCTTGGCTTCCTTGTGGGGTATTTCCTTAATGTCTGTGTGACATCCCGTACACTTGACCTTTGTGTGTACGGAGTGGGCATACCTGTCGGAATCCACGTAGAACTGCCTTAAATATCCTTCGTCGCTGACCCTGCTGAGTCCCGGATACTTGTGACACATCATGCAGTTTTCATCGTCCGGAACTATGGACGCGGCATGTGCGGAAAGCGTACCGAGCAGAATGCCGGCAGCCATGATGGTAAATAAGAAAAATATTCTCATCATCCACTCCAGTTTTTTTAAAATAAAAGAAATTAAAACAGAAGGTTATATTTCCTAGTTTCCATCTAGACTAAAAGATCTAACCACTGTTGTCAATAAAGATACTGCGTTTTGGAAGCGTCATGCCGAAATTATTAAAAATACAAAAATCCGCATATTCATAAGTATTTCAATGGTTAGCAAACATACGTTATTCCGCTGTTTGGAGCATTGGTCACTTTGAGGTAAAGAACAGGAACAGTGTTTTGAAAAACAGGGTTTTACTTCTGCTTTACTGGCTCAAAGGCGCATATTTCGATATTTTACGCTATATTATTGGTGAAAAAGAGAATAATAATACTTATCCAATAGGTATTCTGTTCTGCGAAAAAAGGCTTGTTGAAAAAAAAGAGTCTCAGTCTCTCAGGGTTTCCCTGAAAAGGTTCCACGGATAAAAGGACGGTATATCCGCGGTGACCGGAACTTCAATGCCTTGCGTAGGGTGCGTGAAGCACATTTTCCTGTGATGGAGGGCTACTGCGTCATTCTCTGTCTTTACTCTGCTTCCGTATTTGGAATCACCGGCTATGGGACATCCGGCAAAGGCTAGCTGGGCGCGGATCTGGTGGTAGCGTCCTGTTTCGAGGCGCACCTTCAGAAGTGAGAATCCGTTCATTTTGGCTATGCGCTCATATTCAAGAACCGCTATTTTGGAATCCTTATGGGGGTTCAGGGTTACTTTTGCCTTGAAATTGCCGTGGGAGTGATGGTGAACAAGAGTTCCGCTCTCCTGCGGAGGATTGCCCTGAATCACCGCCAGATATATTTTCTCCGTTTTTCTTTCCCTCATTGAGGCGTTAAGGCGGGAGAGAGCCTTGTCGGTTCTGGCAAACAGCACAACGCCGCTCACTGGTCTGTCCAGCCTGTGCACGGTGTGGAGAAAAACATTCCCCGGCTTGCCGAACTCTCTGCGCACCCACTCGCGGGCATATTCCTCAAGGCTTTCCTTGTGCTCGTTCGATACCTGAGTGCTTAATCCTGCGGGCTTGTTCACCGCGAGAACGTGATTGTCGCTGTATAGAATGTCTAATTTCATTTTTTCTGTCCTTTCTCTGTTGTTATTTCCGAATTTTTTTTCAGGGATGCTTCATTCCTCATGAAGGGCGGCGGATGATGCTTTTACGGTCATTCTGAGCTTTGCTGGGAATCTCTCATTATGAGGATTTGAGTCTTCGCTTTGCTCAGAAGAGCCTTAGGGTAAGGCTTTCCTGAAAACCATTCTTTAAAAAGCTTATCCCCGTTTCCACGCCGCGAAATATCCCGCGGGGATGGGCAGCGGGCTTTCGCCTCTGTCCAGAGTGAGCTCACTTGTTTCTATCTCTCCGCCTTTTCCCTTCATCGCCTGAGTGAGGATGTTTTTCAGCGTGAGGGGCGTGTAGCCGGGAGTATGGCATGTGAGTATAATAAATGATGGATCATCACTCATCACACTGCGGCAGAGTCTGATAATCTCCGGAAGGTGTGTGTCTATCTTGAAAACCTCTCCTTTGCTTCCTCTGCCGAAGCTGGGGGGATCCAGTATTATTCCGTCGTATTTTGAGCCTCTTTTGTCTTCCCGTTTGAGATATTTGATCACATCGTCCGTGATCCATTTTACCTTGGCGGGATCCAGTCCGTTCAGCGTTATGTTTCTTTTGGCGAGGTCGTTTATCTTCTGGGAAGCGTCAACATGAGTCACTTCCGCTCCCGCTTTGTATGCGGCGAGTGTTGCCGCTCCTGAGTAGGAGAAGAGGTTGAGCACTCTGGGCTTTCTGCCGGAGTTCTTTATGAGATCGGACATTATGCCCCATGAATATCTGTGTTCGGGGAAAACGCCGAGATGTCCGAAGTCTGTGGGGCTTATGTGAAACTTCAGTCCGTCTATTTCGATAACCCATTCTCTGGGCAGGGTTTTTCTGTATGACCAGCTGTTTCCGCCTTCTCTGGAGAATATGGCATGGACATTTTTCCAGTCATTTTCCGGAAGTGATTTGTTCCAGACTGCCTGCGCGCAGGGTCTGTCGAGTATGAAGCTGCCGACTTTTTCCAGCTTTCTTCCGTTTCCGCTGTCCAGAACAGAGTAAGAACCTGAGGGATTCATATAATCATCTCCTTGAAATCCGGTGATCCGCTGAATCTATCAGAAATGGTGCGGAAGGCAACAGATAAAAAAGAGGGGCATGCAAACCCTGTCCGCCTGCGTGTCAGAAATTGATCAGGTCTGTTTTTGTGAGCGTCACCGCGTTTTTTGTGGCGGGTCCGGTCAGCATAAGCATCAGGGAAGCCTGCTCTGTGTACAGATCCTCCG
>JBFWJG010000067.1:0-9603 GCA_050253335.1 Deferribacterales bacterium
CAGAAGTTTGACATACTGAAGCCGATGCTTGAGATAGATTTCATAAGGGATGAAGTACCCCTTGCCCTTGAGCTGACTCTGGAAGGGATCGAAAGAGTGTCCTCCATAGTGCGCGCCATGAAGATGTTCTCTCACCCCGGCGCGGAGGAACAGTCAATCATCGATGTGAACACCTCCGTACAGAACACTGTGACAGTAGCCAGAAACGAATGGAAATATGACGCTGAAGTGGTGCTTGACCTTTACCCGTCAAACCCGAAGATACTGGGCAATCCGGTTGATTTCAATCAGGTTCTCCTTAACCTTCTGGTTAATGCCGCCCACGCTATAAAAGAAGCAAACGCCGGACAGAACAAAAAAGGCACAATAACCATCTCCACCGGCATTGAAAACGGCCTTGCGGTTATCAAAGTCGAGGACACAGGCTGCGGCATCCCCCCCTCAATAGCCGACAAAGTTTTTGACCCTTTCTTCACCACGAAAGAAGTTGGCAAAGGAACCGGACAGGGGCTCTCAATCTGCCACACCATAATCACGGAGAAGCACGGCGGGCAGATTTACTTTGAATCTGTTGTGGGCGAAGGAACCACGTTCTACATCAAAATCAAAACCACCGAGGCCTGACTTATGGATAAATACAGACTGCTGTTTGTGGATGATGAACCGAATGTCCTTCAGGGACTGAAGCGGATGCTCTTTAAAATGAAGGACCAGTGGGACATGTATTTCGCCTCGGGCGGAAAAGAGGCGCTGGAGATACTGGATAAGAACAGGATTCAGGTTATTATTACGGATATGCAGATGCCCGGGATGAACGGCCTTGAACTGCTGAGAGAAGTATGCAGCTCATACCCCAAGGTTTTCAGGGTCGTTCTTTCCGGACACTCACAGCATGAGATGCTTGTGGAGGCGGCAAAGCTGGCGCATCAGTTCCTCACTAAGCCGTGCAGCGCGGATATGGTTGTGGAAACCATAGAACAGGCGCTGAAATTCCGCCAGATTCTCCACAACGAAGAAGCAAAAAGGATTGTCTCCCGCATATCCATGCTCCCCACCATGCCGGTTACTTTTCAGAGAATAAGCGAGGAAATGGCGAATCCGGACTACTCCGTGGCTGCAATAGCCCGCATTGTGGCGGAAGACAGTTCGATGAGCGCAAACATTCTCAAGCTCGTGAACTCCTCCTTCTTCGGGCTGATAAACAGAATAACCAGCCCTGAAAAGGCCATAGCGCTCCTCGGGGCGGACACCATACGCAGTTTTATCGTGAATGAGCATATTTTCACTGAGATTAAAACCGGCCAGATAAAATACTTCAACCTTGACCTTCTGCGGAATCACACCCTGCTTGTGGCGAGGCTCTCAAAAACGATATCCAAGCTGATCGGACAAAGCAAGCTGCACACGGACATGTCCTCCATTGCGGGGCTGCTGCATGATATAGGGAAGGTTGTTCTTATCACAAACTTCAACAAAACCTATAAGGTTGTGGTGGAGGAAGCCCGAGCCCAGAACAGATCCATCTGGGATATGGAAAAAGAGATAATAGGCACGACACACGCTGAAGTGGGGGCTTATCTCCTCAGTCTGTGGGGTTTTGATGAGGAAGTTATTCAGGCGGTTCATCTGCACCACTGTCCGAACCTTTCCCTGGACGAAAAACCCGGGGTGCTTACTCCTGTCTATCTCGGCAATATTTTTGAACACAGGCTTGTAAGACTGAATGAAAGCTATGCCGAACGCCCCGTTGATGATATCTATGTAAGCAGGATGAATCTCACGCCGAAAATGGCTGAGATTGAGAATACATGCAGAAAAATCTGCATGGAGGTTTACGGTGAATAACAAAATCCTTTTTGTTGACGATGACCAGAATATCCTGTCCTCATATAAGCGTTCTCTGCGTCTGAAGTATGATGTGCATACCGCATCCTCCCCTGAGGAGGGTCTGCAGATGATCAGGGAAAGCGGCGCGAAGCCCTTTGCCGCCATCATCTCGGACTTTAAAATGCCGGAGATGAACGGTGTCCAGTTTCTCACCAAAGCATATGAGCTGAGCAGAAACACGGTGAGGATGCTGATAACAGGCTATGCCGATGTTGAAACAGCAATTTCCGCCGTGAACGACGGCAATGTCTTCCGTTTCCTAACCAAGCCCTGCCCGACTGATGTTCTCTCCAAGAACATTGACGCCTGCCTTGAGCATTACCAGCTTATTGTGGCGGAAAAAGAACTTCTGCGCGGCACCCTTCAGGGGAGCATAAAGGTTCTTACCGATGTTCTTTCAATTACAAACCCTGTGGCATTCGGACAGAGCGAAAGAATAAAGCGGATAGTGCACCTCATGCTCAGGAATCTGAACATAGAGAACAAGTGGCAGATTGAGGTGGGGGCAATGCTCTCAAAGCTGGGCTGTGCGGCGATCCCCGCGGAGACGCTGGAAAAGGTTTACTCCGGCAGACAGCTTACCCCCGAAGAGGAAACGGCATATGCCGAAGTGCCCAAGGTCGGCGCTCAGCTCATTAAAAACATTCCCAGAATGGAAGTTGTGGCGGAGCTCATAGAGAAACAGCACTACACCGAGGCTGAAAGAGGCAAAGTGCCTGTAGGGGCAAGGATAATCCGCATTATAAATGACTTTGACCTGCTCTCAAAGGGCGGAACAGACATTTATGAAGCGATACGCCTGCTTAAAGAAAAGCCTGCGCTTTATGACACAAAGCTGATTGAGATACTCGAGAAGGTGGTCTCCCCCAAGGACAACTTTGTTCAGCGCTCCCTGTTCATAAGGGATCTGCGGGAAGGGATGGTTGTTATGGATGACATTGAAACCACAGACCGCATACTGCTGATCAAGAAAGGACAGGTTCTCAGCGAGGCAAGCATATACCGCCTCAGCAACTACGGAAAATCAGTGGGCGTTAAGGAGCCTGTGAGCGTGCTGATTGAAATTAAATAAGCCGCCCGAAGGCGGCTCAGCCTGCTGATAAAGTCATTTTAAAAGTAAAAAGTCTGTATGTGCATAAATCCTCCCCGGCCCTCCTTTACAAAAGGAGGGTGTTTCAGTTTTGCCTGCAATAACTTCCCCTTTTGACAAAGGGGGACAGGAGGGGGATTTCATTTTATCCCAGTTTCAGTTTCTCAACAGCAAGCTCACGGAGCTTGTATTTCTGTATCTTTCCGCTGGCCGTCATGGGGTAGTCGGTTACCATCTCAACATAGCGGGGAATTTTATAGTCTGCTATGCGCCCCTTGCAGAAGGCGTGGATCTCATCCCTTGAAAGACGCATTCCGGGGGTTTTCGGCCGTATGAACGCCATGGTCTCCTCGCCGTATTTTCTGTCGGGCACACCCACAACCTGCACATCCTCAACCTCCGGATGAAGGTAGAGAAACTCCTCTATCTCTCTGGGGTAAATGTTCTCCCCGCCTCTGATTATCATGTCTTTTATTCTTCCGGTTATCTTGAAGTACCCGTCTTCGGTCTTCAGGCCGAGATCTCCGGTTTTCAGCCATCCGTCATGGCTGTAGGCGTTTCTGGTGGCTTCCTCCATTTTGTAGTAGCCCTTCATAACGTTGTAGCCCCTGCCCCATATCTCCCCCTGAACATTCGCGGGGCACTCAAGTCCGGTTTCAGGATCAACAACCATCACCTCAGCTCCGGGAAGCTCCCTGCCCACTGTTTCACAGCGTTTGTCCACATTGTCGGAGTACATGGTCTGCGTCATCCCGGGGGAGGCTTCGGTCTGGCCGTAAACAATTGTGATGTCCGTCATGTTCATTTTATCAATCACCTGACGCATCACCTCCACCGGACACGGAGACCCGGCCATTATTCCGGTGCGGAGAGTGCTCACATCGAACTTCCGCTCCTCAAGAAGCTGAAGCATGGAGATAAACATAGTGGGCACGCCGTGCACGGCGGTGCATCTTTCCTTTTCTACGGACTCAAGAACCGCCACAGGGTTGAATGCCTCAACGGGGATCATAGCCGCGCCGTGGCTTATGCAGACCATTATGCCGAGAACCACGCCGAAGCAGTGGAAGAACGGAACAGGGATGCACAGCCTGTCTGCGTTGGAGAAGTTCATCCCCTGCCCTATGGCGTATGCGTTGTTGAGTATGTTGAAGTGAGAGAGCATAACCCCTTTGGGGAAGCCTGTTGTTCCGGAGGTGTACTGCATGTTGATTACATCGTGTATATCCAGCGTCTTCTTAACCGCCTCAAGAGCCTCAAAGCTCACTCCCGCGCCGAGTTCGTATATCTTTTCATAAGGCATCATGCCCTGACGGCTGTCCTCGCCTATGTAGACAACTCTTTTGAGAAAAGGAAGGTTGTCAAACATGAATTCATTATCAGGGTCGCAGTCTTTCAGCCCGGGCAGGATCTCATAAACGGTGTCCGTATAGCTGACATTTTTAAAGCCGTCCATAACGAACAGATGAGTTGAATCGGACTGCTTGAGAACATACTCAAGCTCGCTTGTCCTGTAGAGAGTGTTAACCGTAACAAGCACTGCGCCTATTTTGGTGCAGGCAAAGAGCATGTCTATCCACTCAGGGATGTTGGTGGACCACACGGCAACATGATCGCCCTTTTTAATTCCCAATGCCATAAGCCCCTTGGCAAGAAGATCCGTTTTGTCGTCAAGCTGTTTATAGCTGAGCCTTATTCCGCGGAACGGGTAAACAACCGCGTCATTGTCAGGCTGGGTGTGGGCTTTTTCATTCAGAAAATCGCCGAATGTTTTGGTGATCATCTCGAAAGTTGACATTATAAATCTCCTCTGAAAGGGGGCTACCCTAATAAATTCAGCCCAGTTTTACCAAATTCAGTTTACCTGTACAACAGGAAATTTAATACCCGCAGAAATTAACTCAGCAAGCTTATTAATTAGGTTCAAAAAGCGCCGTTTTTATTGTATCATCCATCAATCGGAGTGACACACAATGCGTCTTAAAACTATTATTGCCGCCGTGCTTATAATAATCACTGCTGTGCCGGCCATTTTTCTGCTTGTTCCCCTGAGAATGGTTCACACTGCCGCCGGAAACGCCGAACTCAGAAACTACGCGGAAACCGCGGGAATTCTGGCTGAAATAATCGAACAGCAGGGGAGCTACTACAGCTCGTTCACATCCGACTGGGGAAGCAGAGACGAAACCTACACTTTCCTCAGATACAGCGATGATAATTTTATAGAAACAGGCTTCCCTGCCTCTGTGCTTGAGCGCATAGGAACGCAGTTCATCATCTTTCTCGGAAGGGACTACACCGAGTATCACTCCGAATATTCCGAAAAAAGCGGCATCTACGCCGAAGAGCTGATCCGCACAATACGCAAAAATAAAAGCGAAATAGAGAAGCTGGCCTTCAGCACGCGGAAGTTTATGATACTCAGTATGCCCTCCGCGGGCAGGCCTGTTCTTCTGAGCGTCAGTCCGGTTCAGCCGGCAAAAGCGGACAAACCGGCGGCGGGCTTCATATTCATGGGGCATATCCTCGATAAGGAATTTCTGGAAACCATCTACTCCGGCTACGGATTTGAAACAGGCAGTTCAAGAATGAGCCACGGAACATCACACGCCTATGCCAAGGAAGGCATAAGCAGCATAAGCTCAGTTGAATACCTCTCCCCCGATGCGGCAAAAATATGCCTGACACTGAAGGAGCTCAGCGGAAAACCTGTTCTCACACTGACTTTTCCCGTGAGAAGAACAGCAAACAGCGAAATCATCAAAACCATGCAGAACGCGTTTTTCTCTTATCTTGCCTTTGCGGCCGCTCTCCTGACATCCGCTTTCTTCGTTCTGAGAAAAACGGTGATAAACCCTGCCGAAGAGCTTGCCGTATGTTCCGCGAAAACAGCCGAAGGAAAGAAACTGCTGAGAAGAAAGAACAGCTTCCTCTCCGATGAATTCCGCATAATCGACTCATCCATAAGCAGAATTTCTGAACGAAATGATGACATGGAGAAAAACCTCACTGAAATCTCCCAGGCGGACAAGCTCACCGGAATAGCCAACCGGAGATTTTTTGATGAAATATTCTTTTATGAATGGAACCTCGCCAAAAGGATGAAACGTCCTCTGGGACTGCTGATTGTGGATCTGGATGACTTCAAGCTTTATAACGACGACTACGGATACAGCGCAGGGGACAAATGCATCATCCAGATGGCGGGCATAATAAAATCCGCCCTCAAAAGAAATACGGACATAATAGCCCGCTACGGCGGGGAAGAGTTCATCATCCTCCTTCCCGACACTGATCACGCAGGCTCTGAAAAAGTAGCGAACGATATACTGAACGCAGTCAGAGACGCCGCTGTTCCCCACGCAGCCTCGTACAAAGATAAGATACTCACTGTCAGTATCGGACTCTGCTCAATAATTCCCGAAAGCACAGAAACAAAAGAGAAGCTCCTTCTGGAGGCTGACAAAGCGCTGTACGAAGCGAAGAAAAATAAAAACTGCTCTTTTTCTTTCAGCGGTCTGTAACCTTTCTTTTCCCCTCCCGTTATGGAGACAGAAGAATAAGGAGGCGGACATGAAAAAAATTGTTTCACTATTGGCGGCAGTTATGCTGGTGTTTTCAGCGGCAGGCGTGAGTTATGCAAAAATGGGCGGCGGAAGCGGAAAAGGCGGTTCATCCCACGAATCAGGCTCATCAGGCGGAAGCGGAAAAGGCGGGTCATCCCATGATTCAGGCTCGTCCGGCGGCAATGACGGCAATGGCGGCTCTTCCCATGAATCAGGTTCAGGAAAGGGCTCCGGAGACCATGACGGCAGCGGCATCGAAAGCGGAAAAGGCCGCGGTGACGGCACAGGCACTCACCCTGAAGACGGAACAGGATTCGGCCCCGGCGACGGCACACAGCCCATGCCCGGAGACGGAACAGGGTTCGGAGCAGAAGAAGGCACAGTTCCCGCACCTCAGCCCGTTACTGAATAACACTCTCTCACAGCACGGGGCGGAAAACAGTTTCCGCCCTGCTGAAAAACCGGGAAGAAAATGAACTCAAACAGCTCTCTGCGCAGATTTTTTGAAGAGAACTCAGGCAGGCTTTTCGGCTATCTGATGAAGCTTTCCGGATGCAGAGAGGATGCGGAAGATCTTTATCAGGAATGCTTTCTTAAATATGCCCGGAACTATCCGGACAATCACTCCCTGCCCCTGCTTTACACTGTGGCGAAAAGCCTCTTTATTGATCTCAAAAGAAAAAGCAGGGTGCATGACGAGCTTACCGAATGCACGGAAAAACATGCTGAAAGCCCTGAGGAGATTTACAGCGGAAAAGAGGAAAAAAACATACTGATACGAGCCCTTTCCATGCTGGACGAAGATGAAAGTGAGCTGATCTCCCTCTGTTCATCGGGCGGAATGAAATATGCGGAAATTTCATCAATAACCGGATTGAGCGAAGCGAATATTAAAGTTAAAATACACAGGGCAAGGAAGAAGCTGAAAGAAATTATCTCGGAGAACAGAAAATGAGCGGAGAAAAAGAGGTTCTGATAAGCCAGTTCATTGACGATGAGCTGAATCTGGACGAGAAAATAACCTTCGTGCATGAAATAAGAACGGACAGAGCATTTTCGGATGAGGCGATAGAGCTTCTGGAAACTGAAAAGATGCTGAGAGCCGAAGAGTTCAAGGCTCCGCCTGTCCCTGTCTTCAGCGAAAAACGAAGGAGCTTCCTTATCCCCTTCGGAATATCATCCTTCGCGGCGGCAGCGGCTCTTTTCATCCTGTTTTTCAGGCTCCCCTCACAGCTTCCCGAACCTGCTCCGGTTCAGGCAGAGCACAGGTTCGTGCTTCACATGCCGGAGGCTGAGAAAGTGGAGCTCGCGGGCAGTTTCAGCAGCTGGAAAACCATAGAGATGAACAGGACAGGTGCTTCGGGATACTGGCAGGTTTCCCTTCCGCTGAATCAGGGTGAATACGCTTACTCATTCATAATAGACGGAAATGAACGAATCACAGACCCAACGGTGAAGGCGAGGCAGGCCGATGACTTCGGCGGGGAAAACTCAGTGATCAGCATTGGAGACAGAATTTGAAAAAAGCCGTCATGCTTATGCTTATTCTTTGCGCCGGATGCTCACAGCACAGTTTCAGCCCAAAGGGCGGAATGCTTCTGGCTGAATTTAAAGTGAAAGATGCCGGACAGGTCAGCTTTTATCACTCGTCTGACGGCTTTGCGGAAAATATAGCCGAACTCAGTGACGGAAAATGGAGAGCTTCCGTAAAACAGGAGGAGCACTTCACCTACTTCCTCACTGTTGACGGCAAAGTCTTTCTGCCGGACTGCGGTATGAAACAGCAGGATGACTTCGGCGGAGAGATATGTATTTACGAGAGGAAAAAATGAAAAAGCTTATATTCTTCACAGTGCTTGTCCTCTGCGGATTTTCATCCGCACGGGCTTCGGATATGTACGATACGCTGACCAGTGCGGCACTGAGTATGCGCGTGGAGAAAGGCATATCTGAAAAACTCGCCGCAGAAACAAGAAAAAACGGCTATTCGGAAGAATCGGTAAAAATACTTGCGGAAGCAATTTCAGCAGGGAAATACGGAGCCCCTGAGAAATATGCCGAGAAGGTTCTGGAAGGAATCGCCAAAAAAGCGCCCGAAAAAGCGGTAGTAAGAGCAGTAGAGCAGATACGCTCACGGTATGAAGCGGCAGAACGTGTTGCGGTCAAAGCCGGAGTCTCGCGCAGTGCGGAAGAAAGCGTCACCGATGCCGCAGCGGATGCTATGACCGCAGGAGCGAGCGAGCAGGGGTTAATGAAAACCGCGGCGGCGGCATCCGGCAGAAAAACAGACAAAGACGAGGCGGCAAAAGCCTCAATGATGCTTTACAGAGAGCTGGTGCGTTACGGAGTCACTGACCCAAGAGCATCGGAAATTGCCGAAAAATCAGCAAAATCAATGGAAAGCGGAGAAATATACAGATACAGAAAGAGCTTCATGGAACAGGCGGGACACGCTGACGCGGAATCACTGGCGGAAAGAATGGGGCATGAAATGAGCGGTAGCGGTTCGCATGGAAGCGGAAGCACAGGAGGAAGCGGCAGTTCAGGCGGAGGACATGACGCAGACTCAGGCGGAAGTTCAGGAAGCGGCGGCGGCGGACATGGCGGAGGAGGCGGTTCCGGCGGTGGAAAGGGCGGTGGAAAGGGCGGCGGAAAGGGCTCACATTAAGCGAAGCCATGCACAGAAACCGCCTGAGTAAAGAGGCGGTTTCTGCACCGGACAATATATTATTCTTACAGCATACCCGCGTCTGATCTGATAACATCAATCCGCATATCCTGTCGGATTGATGCACACGCTCGCGCCTTGCAAAGCAAGGCTTCGCTGCGCACGGCGTGCTCCTGTCTGTCCTTATTATCCAAAATTTGCCGTCCATGGAAATTTTGGATACACGCTCGCGGCAGGATAAACCTGCCTTCGCTGCGCACGGCGGGCTCCCATCCTTGGGAGCCTGTCAGCTCATATCCTTACAGCATACCCGCGTCTGACCTGATAACATCAATCCGCATATCCTGTCGGATTGATGCACACGCTCGCGCCTTGCAAAGCAAGGCTTCGCT
>JBFWJG010000068.1:0-9573 GCA_050253335.1 Deferribacterales bacterium
GAGACAGCCGAAAGACGGCCAGTACCGCTTCATTCTCGGAAGACACGGCTGGAACACCCACACGGGAACACAGAACAATGAATTTCTCTGGGAGATACAGAAAGAGAACACCCTCTGGATCAATACTAAAGAGGCGCTGAAACTCGGTATCAAAAACGGAGACAAAGTTGTTGTGAAAAGCTCTGTGGGCGAGCAGACACTGAGGGCAGAGGTCACTGAAAAAATCCGCCCTGACTGCGTTTTCTATGCCCACGGCTTCGGCAGGCTTTCCAAAGGCATGAGCCTTGTTTATCAGAAAGGCGCCTCACAGGCAGCGATTCTTGAGGACTATATAGAGCCTATTTCAGGAAACGCCGCAATGCACGAAACCTTTGTAACCGTCAGCAAGGCTTAGGGAGGTAATGGTATAATGGCTACTAAAAAATTAGGCATTGTTCTTGATGCCAAAAAATGCCTCAACTGTAAGGCATGTACCGTTGCCTGCAAGTTTGAGAATACGATCCACCCCGGCGACAGCGACTACAGGATATGGGTGAGCGAGCTGGAACTTAAAGGCACTTACCCCAACCTTTCACAGGAATATCAGCCTTCACAGTGCCAGCATTGTGAAAACACCCCCTGTGCGAGCGTTTGTCCCACAAAGGCGACTTATAAATCGCCCGAAGGCGTGGTTCTCATCGACTATGACAAATGCATTCTCTGTAAAGCGTGCATGACCGCATGTCCCTATGACGCGAGATACGAAAACGTTCATCTTCACGCCATAGACAAATGCACATTCTGCTACCAGCGCCAGCCCGAAGGCAGAGAACCGGCCTGTGTAGAAACATGCCCCACAAGGGTAAGGGTTTTCGGAGATCTTAATGACCCCGAAAGTGAAGCAAGCAAACTCCTTGCGCTTAACCACACATACCAGCTGAAGCCTGAAAAGAACACCAGACCCAGGCTTCACTACATAAAATAAGGGGGATGTTCTGATGGCAGCACATACGGAAAACCACGGAAAATCTTTTTTGAAGTCCCTTATAGTTAATAATAAGGACATTCCCGCCATGCCTTTTATAATCCTCGGCCTGATACTCTGCGCCGTGGGGGCATTTGCGGTTATCACTGTGTTCGTAAAAGGACACCACGAAGCATACGGAGTAACCAGACAGGTTCCATGGGGTCTTCTGATCTCCTCATACGCTTATTTTGTAATCATCTCCACGGGGATTGCTTTCATAGGCGGTCTCGGCCATGCCTTCGGATATGAGAAATATGCGAAGATAAGCAAAAGAATTGTTGTTCTGGCAACCATAGTTCTCCTTGCCGGATTTACCCAGATCCTTATGGAGATAGGGAATCCGCTGAGAATGGTTTATATGATGATAAGCCCGAACTTCAAGGCTCCTATCTTCTGGATGGGTATGTTCTACGGCATAGAGCTTGTGATACTTGCTTTCGAGCTTTACCTGATATTCAAGCCCAACCAGACCAAGAGCGATCATAAGCTTGCAGCCGTAGCTGGGTTTTTGGCGCTTCTTGTGGGTGTTCTGGCAACAAGCAACCTCGGCTATGTTTTCGGCTCGCTTAACGCCAGAGACTGGTATCACGGAATATACTTCTCCTCATTCCTTGTGGTTTCAGGAGTAACAGCCGGAGCGGCGCTGATTATACTTGTTCACAACATTGTTTACAAAGGCAGTATCCCCGAAGAACTGAAGCCTTCCATGCTTTCACTCGGAAAGCTTATGGGCGGCGGTATAGGCGTTATGGTTTTCTTCTATCTCTGGAAGATGCTTTCGTCAATATTCACTGAGCCCGGCGATGCTTACATGTCCGCTATGGCGCTTGTTTCAGGCCCGCTGGCGTTCAATTTCTGGGTAGGTGAAGTGCTTCTGGCTGTGATTCTGCCCCTTGCGCTTATTGTCACTGCGAACGGAAGCGTCAAAAAACTCAGTCTCGCGGGCTTCATTTTCCTCATCGGTCTGTTTTTCACAAGGTTTGACTTTGTGGTGGCGGGCCAGCTTCCTCCTATGAGGGAAGGTTTCCCCGGTTCCGGAGTTGTCACTGATGTGGCGGGACTTGCTGTTTACAGCCCGTCTGTTTTTGAGTGGCTTATTTATATGTTCGGCTTCGGCGTGTTTTTCCTGCTCTATTTCTCGGCGGAAAAATTCCTGAATCTTGAAACGGAGAGCCACCACTAAGAGCTGAAACTGCCCGCACGGTCCTTTAGGGCTGTGCGGGTATTTCACAGAAAACAAGGTATATTTGTTTATCGCTATATATTGTCGTGATGATAAATAGTTGCTGTTACTATAGTTTTTTTCAATAGGCTGAATCATAGCTAACAGCTTGGTAATTTGCTTTTTTAATATTAAAAAGTTAGGACAGTAATAACATTATTGTTCTTGCTATTTAATTTTGAAATTGTAAATTTCGTAAAAATAAGTATAATAAAATAGTTGTTAGTTGATAATTTATTAGTTTAATTTTTACGAAAATAGCGGAATCCTGCGATAGCAGATGCCTGTCCTCCTTTGCAGTCAATCAAAGCAGAGTGAACGGCGGGCTGAGTTATAAATTTTAATTAACCCCTATGGAGGTATATTTAATGCGTATGGTAAGCAGAATTCTTATGGCTGCCGTGTTCAGCATGGCTCTTTTCGCCGCAGGCTGCGGAACGGCAAAGAAGGAGGTAGCCGCACCCGCTGAGGCAGCACAGGCTAAATCTGTTGCGGAGCAGATTGTTGAGTCCGGTTTTGAAATGGTCAAATTTGACGAAGTCAAAAAAGTTGTCGGCGACGGCATGTTCAACGCTTCAAGAGGCGTTCTTGTTGACGCGCGCCCCGAACGCACATTCGATCAGGGACACATCCCCGGTTCAGTCAATATTCCCGACAACAAGTTTGAGCAGTTTTTCCCTGTTCTCGCCGAAAAGAAAGTGACAAAAGACACATACATAATCACTTACTGCGGCGGTGTGGACTGCATAAAAAGCCTTTACGACGCCAAGTTTCTCAGAGACAAAGGCTATACAAATGTAAAAATCTACCTTGACGGTATGCCCGACTGGACAAAAAAAGGTCAGGCTATTGAAATAGGCTTTGAAACAGCAAAAAAACTTCAGGCTGACGGCAAAACACTCTTCGTTGACGCCCGTCCTGAAAGAGTTTTCGCGAAAAGCACAATCCCCGGTTCCGTAAATGTTCCCGACAATAAATTCGAAGAGTTCAAGCACCTTCTTCCCGCTGATAAAAACGAAACTTTCGTTGTTTACTGCGGCGGTTATGAGTGCGTGAAATCTCATGTTGTGGCTGAAGAAGCCATGAAACTCGGCTACAAAAAGCCCCTCATATACGCAGGCGGCCTGCCTGAGTGGGAAAAAATGGGCGGAACAATGGAAGCCGCTGCTCCCAAAGCCGCCGCTGCTTCCGCTGCTCCCTCAACTGGAATTAAACAGGGCGCGGAACCCGGTTCTGTGGATAAGGACTACTTTAAAACCCTTATCGCTTCCAGACCCGCCAACATTGTTATAGTTGATGTAAGAACTCCCGCTGAGTTCCAGAACGGCCACATCGAAGGCGCAATCAACATTGATGTAAACAAAATATACAAAGAAGGTTGCGAAGCTGTGACTTCTCTTCTTCCCAAAGAAGGCAACATCATTTTCCACTGCGCCTCAGGCGGCAGAGCGGGCGAAATGTATTTCGGTCTTGTTGAGGACTGCAAATTTGCTCAGAAGGAAAGACTTCACTTCCTTGACGCTCACGTAAAATTCAGCAATGCACAGTGCATAGTTGAATAAAATAAGCAATTACACTTTTTCATAATCTTCTTCAGATAAGGCAGCCCGGGGTTTTCCCGGGCTGTTTTTTTTATCCTTTAAGCGCCTTGTTGCAGAGTTCCCCCAGACGTTTCAGATACATCTCCGTTTCATCATTCCAGACAACGGCGCAGTTGATGCGCATACAGTTGTTATATTTATCCTGCGATGAGAAAACCGTGCCCGGGGCAAAGCCTATCCCCTCGTGAGAGGCGCGCTGATAAATGGCGAGAGTGTCCGCGGTTTCGGGAAGCTCCAGCCAGAGGATGAATCCTCCCTTGGGTCGGGTGATCCTTGTTCCTTCCGGAAAATATTTCGAAATGGCGTTGGTGAACGAGCCCACCAGAGAGGCGCAGGTTCCTCTGAATTTTTTGAGATGGCGTGTGTATTTGCCGGATGCAAGATACTCCGCCAGAGCAAGCTGGGTGGGGCGAACTGTGTCCACAGTGGTGGAGGCCTTGTATTTGAACATGGGCGTGAGGTATTTTTCCGAGCACATCCACGCAACCCTATACCCTGGGGCGATTGTCTTTGAGAAGGAGGAGACGTATATAACAGATTCCCTGTCATGCTGGTACAGTGTGGAGGGGCGTTCGCCTTCGTGGGGCAGGTCGCCGTATATGTCATCCTCGATTATAACTGCTCCGCTTTTGCGGAACATATCTGTTATCTCCTGTCTGTCGCTTTCTGGGATAAGGCAGCCGAGGGGGTTGTTGTAGTTCGGCTGAATGATTGCCGCCTTCACATCATCACGCATCAGGGCACGGCGGAGCGCTTCCTTGTCTATCCCCGTCACAGGGTGTGTGGGAAGCTCAAGGGCGTATATTCCGAGGGCGTGCAGAATGTTTGTATATCCGAAATAACAGGGCGATTCCACAATAACGCTGTCGCCCGGCTTGGTGAGAATTTTCAGGGCGAGATAAATCGCCTCCGACCCGCCGGAAGTTATGATCATCTTGTCCGTGGGCATAGTGATTCCGCTGGAGAGCATGTGGTAGGCTATTTGGTTTTTGAGCTCCGGCAGGCCGCCTATTGTTTCGTAAGATGAGTGGTTCGGTGTCTGTGCCATGGCCTTTTTCATCATCTTCGCCAGCTCGTCCGTAGGCAGAAGCTTGGAGGATGGTTCGGCGACGGCGAAAGAGATTTTGCTGGTCTTCCCCATTGTATAGTAAAGCTGCATGACAAGGTCGAACTTGCTTACGGGATTGGGCACGGGGGAGGGGCTTGTGGCCTCCGGCTGAGGGAGTCTGCGCATCTGCGTGTTAACCAGAAAATAGCCGGACTTGGGGCGCGACTCTATGAAGCCCTTGCGTTCAAGCTCAAGATAGGCTTTCATCACTGTGGTGACGCTGGTTTTCAGCTTCTGCGCTGTTTCCCGCAGGGAGGGGATCTTGCCTCCGGCCTGCAGTTTGCCTGTCTTCACCATTTCAAGGATCAGTTCCTGTATCTCTTCGTAAAGGAATTTTCCGTTATCTGCCGTCATAAATCACCCATCTGTTATACCTGAAATTTCTGTTATCTGCATCTGTTATTATCTCAGGAAAGTAGTATTATAATAAACAGAAAGAGTCAATGATTATCCGGAGGAATGATATGAACGGTAACTATAAAGTACGCAACGAACATAATGAAGTAAGGCTCGGCATATTCGCTTTCAGTCTGGCTGTGCTCGGTTTTCTCTGCCTGATGGGGATACTTCAGTAAGATAAGCTTAAAGCAGCTGTTACACCCGAAAGGGGTGTAACAGAGAAAGGCGTTATTTAATGCCGAATTCGTTTATTTTGCTGTGGAGCGTTCTGCGTGAGATTCCCAGAACCTCAGCCGCTTTGGTTTTGTTTCCGCCTGTTTTTTCCAGCGCCTTAATTATCAGGTCTTTTTCGTTATCCCGCATGTCCAGAGAGCCTGAGCCGTTTCTTATTTCGAGCGGCGGCAGAGTGTCTGACACAAGTCTTTCGGATTTCGAAAGAATCACGCTTCTTTCCACAATGTTCTCAAGCTCCCTTATGTTTCCGGGGAAAGTATATCTTTTCAGTTTATCAATATAGCTTCTTTCAGCACCCTTAATCAGCTTGCCGAACCTCTGGGCATATTTTGAAATAAAGAAGCTCACAAGCGGCTCTATTTCCTGCGTCCTTTCCCTGAGCGGAGGAAGATTCACAGGGAATACGGAGAGCCTGAAGTACAGATCCTCCCTGAACTCCCCTTTCTCGGAAAGTGTTTTAAGGTCTTTGTTTGTCGCAGCGACAATGCGGGCGTCCGTGGTCAGCGTGCGGATTCCGCCCACACGTTCAAACGTTCTGTCCTGAAGCACACGAAGGAGCTTTGCCTGCACCTGCGGGGGAAGTTCGCCTATCTCGTCCAGAAAGATTGTGCCACCGTCCGCCAGCTCAAATCGTCCCTCTTTGTTGGCTGATGCTCCGGTGAAAGAGCCTTTCATGTGGCCGAAGAGCTCGCTCTCAATGAGGTTTTCGTTCAGCGCCGCACAGTTTACCGCTATGAAGGGCTTGTTTTTGCGTGGGGAGTTCATGTGTATGGAGCGGGCTATAAGTTCTTTTCCCGTACCCGATTCGCCGAGAATCAGAACAGTTGCGCTTAACGGCGCAACCATCTTGAGCTGTTCTATGATTTTCCCCAGTCCGTCGGCGGAGTAAACCCCTTCAAAGCTGTATTCCTCGGCATATTCAAGGGGAGGTATAACAGTTTTCTCGATCAGTGTTTTTGCCACTGTCTCCAGCATATGGTCAATGTCCACCGGCTTGGTGAGATAATCCGCCGCGCCGAGCTTCATTGCCTCCACGGCGGTTTTCACGCTGGAGAAGGCCGTAACCACAATCACCGGAACCGATGTTCCCCTTCTGCTGAGATGACCAAGAAAGGTAAGCCCGTCCATGATGTCCATCTTCATGTCAAGCAGAATGGCGTCAGGCTCAAAATCGTCAAGCTTGATAAGCGCTTCCGCTCCGTTGGCCGCTTCCTCGGTTTTATATCCGTTGTCTTCAAGGTGGAGTTTTATCATCAGCCTGTGGTTGGACTCATCATCAACAATAAGTATTCTGCCAGCCATTTTAAGTTACCTGCCGAATTTTATTTCTATAATAAAAGGGTTTGTGTTTTTTACTTCTGTCTGGAACCCGTGCAGGGCGCATATTCTTTTAACTACGGCAAGCCCGAGACCTGAGCCTTTGGCTTTTGTTGTGTAAAAAGGTTCGAACAGTTTGCCTTTCTCCGGTTCTTCTCCGGCGACCTCATTTTTCACTGTGATGCCTTTTTCGCTGTAGCTTATTTCAACCGTCCCATTCTCCGGCGATGCCTGAAGAGCGTTCAGCAGCAGGTTGAACAGAACCTGAAGCATCTTGTCCGAGTCCGCCTTGATAAGCGAATCCTCGCCTTTGATCACAGGGGTTACTGATTTGCTTCTGAAGTCAGCGGAGAGAAGGTTCATGGACTTGTCAACCATGGCTCCAACGGAGATATTCTGCATATCCGCCTTCAGTTCCTTGCCGAAGGTGAGAAAGTCGTTCACTATCGTGTTCAGCCTGTTTATCTCGTCTGTGGTATGCGAGAGTATGTCTTTTATGTCGGGGCTTTGCTCCTTCTTGGCGGCAAAGCTGATCAGACCGGAGATGGAGCTGAGCGGGTTTCTTATCTCATGGGCGAGAATGTGGGACATTTTGCCCATTTCCGCTTCCTGCTCCGCTTTTTTCAGTTTCTCTATCTGGATAAGATGAAGCCTGATGAAGCGGATCACAAGAACATAAGCAAAAATAAGAAATATCAGTATTATGCCTATCTGCGCCAGTCCCGTGTACATCTGTCTGCGGGCAAGCTCAACAGCGGAGGCATCCATGACCAGAGCGACTGTGATATCCTGAAGATTCTCAGGATTTGTATGCTCTTCCATGAATCTCTGACCGGGCTGCCGCCCCATCATATGACTGCGGCCGTTGCTGCTGAAGGTTTTCAGGGATGTGTATATGGTTATGGTCTTTCCGCTTTCCACAATCGAGTATCCGCTTATCTCGCCCATGTAGAGAGGGGTGTAGGCGGGGGAGGGGTTGACCATGATCTTTCCGTCTTCATCAAAAATAACCATATTGAGCACGGAGTTTTGTGTGCTGAGCTCCTCCACAAACCTCATCAGTCTGTCAGAGCCGGCCATTCTGGACACCATGAATGCCCGCCTGCCGCCTTCGAGAGACTTGAGGGAGTTCATCCCCATATCTATTATGTGGTGTCTGTATGCATCAATATTTCTTGTGTATGATTTAATGTGAATCACAGCGTGAATGAGATTGAGAAGGATAACCGCGATAAGCACAAGCTTGAGTTTCTCTGCGAATCCGTTTTTGTTCTGTTCCATTAATCACCTTGTTGCCTTCAGGCTTAATATATCAGTTGCCATGTTTAAAGAGAAGTGTTATCTCATTAACGATGCTTTTGAATGTTGCTCTCCTTGCGGGGGGGCAGAGCAGACGCTTCGGCTCAGACAAGGCTCTTGCTCTCTTCCGCGGAAAACCTCTTATTGAGTATATATCCGAAAAATTTGTCCGTGAAGGGTTCAATGTTTCCGTCATTTCCAAAGACGTCACAAAGTACCTGAACGTTCTCAGCGGTTCGGTTGAGCATGTGGAGGATATTTACGAACAGCAGTGCCCTCTTGCGGGGATAATTACCGCTCTGCGCCATTTCCGCGCTCCGGTTTTTGTTATCTCCACGGATGCCCCCGCTGTTCCTCCGGCTGTTGTGAAGGCTGTTCTCGGCTCGCTGGATGGTTATGATACTGCGGTTCCGGATGCGTTCGGCAAAATACACCCGCTTATCGCCGCTTATTCCCCGGGCTGTCTGGATGAGTTTGCAGGCAGGTTTGATGCCGGCAACTACCGCCTGAAGGATGCTCTTGAAGCTGTCAATACCCGCTACCTGAACGATGAATTCTTCTCGGCCCTCGGTTTTGACGGTTCCATATTCTCCAATATTAACCGCAGGGAGGATATGGAGATTCTCAACAACACCGTTTACGGCAAATAGCCCGTAGATAGAAAGTTTTTGTTTTTTAAAATTTTACCTTGCAAAACAGATGAAAATTTATTAAGTATATCTTCCTTGCTGCGCCCGTAGCTCAATTGGATAGAGTGGCAGACTACGAATCTGTAGGTTAGGGGTTCGACTCCCTTCGGGCGCGTTGAAAAAAGGCTTCCTTTATGGAAGCCTTTTTTTTGTTGTATCTTCTGTGAGCGTGTATTTAAAATTTCCATTGAGGGCAAATTTTGAATAGTTATGGATAAAACAACTCCACGGAGGGAGTTGCGCTGTGCGCAGCGAAGGCGAATCATATTCGCCGCGAGCGTGTATTCAAAATTTCCATGGAAGGCAAATTTTGAATAATTATGAAAGGAATGAAAACACCCTCCTTTTCTAAAGGAGGGCAGGGGAGGATTTCAGAAGGCGTCTGCTGATTTCGGCTCAGCGCAGAACTGTGAATTTACCTCACTAGTCCCTTATCCTTCGTTACGAAGCTTTCCATGCGTATATCCCCCGCATCGGCAAGGGTCAGGCTGAACTCCTTCAGCAGAGGTGCTGATTCATCCAGTTCGTAACGTTCAAGCATTACAGCAAGCTTCAGAAGCTTGCCCAGCCTGTTCTCCTTACCCATGACAGCCTCTTTTATGTCCGGACTGACGTTGAACTGTTCGATAAATGCCTCAAACGGGGCTTCCAGAATCACATCCAGAAGAGAGAGCAGTCCGGTCAGGAAAGCTTTTTCC
>JBFWJG010000069.1:0-9472 GCA_050253335.1 Deferribacterales bacterium
TATTGCCATTATTTTTTTTCTGATGGTAAGATTTCTCATTTTTTCACCGTTTTAGCTTTTGGTTAATATTTTTTAAATGACGTATATTTCCGACCATGATACTTAAAAACGTTGATAAATGAAACATAATTATTTTATTGTATTATCAGAAGCGGGAAATTGAAGGGAAAACTGCATTAAAGGTATGTGGCTGTGGCGAAAAATCTGCTTAAAATACTTGGTTTTATTTTTGTTAATACTTTTCTGTTTAGGTGGTTTTTCGAAAACCTCGCCGGATGGATCTTTGAAAGCTTTGCCAACAGAAATATCTTTCGTATCATTGTTTTTTCATTTGCGGCTGCTTTGCTGATTGTGCTTGTCATTAAGTTCGGCTTCACAGCGGAAAAGGGGCGGTGGTAGTTCTTGATTTTTTCTGAATTAAGTGTACAATATTCAAAAAGATATATATAGAGGAGTCCGGATGAAAAAGATTATTGTTCCTGTCGCTGTTTTGGCGGCCGTTGTGCTGATTATGATGTTTTCCCTCAAAACTGAAAAGGACGGCGGGCTTACCCTTGCCGTGCTTCAGGCCGAAGCCGCGGAAACCGGAAAGCCCATGGTGGTTCAGTTTACTTCCGACGGCTGCATAACATGCAGAAAAATGAAGCCCGCTCTGGAAAAGATTGAGGCGGAAGGGGGCGAAAGGTATTCTCTGAAGGTTGTTGATGTGGATATAAACACGGGCATAGCGATCGAACTGGGCATAACCGCTGTTCCTGTTCAGCTTTTCATCTCTGAAGAGGGCGAAATCCTCAAAAAGAATCTGGGTTATCTTTCATACAAGGATTTCACGGATATTTTTTCCGAATTCTCAATCTAAAATGAGTTTTTTAAACCGCCCTGAGGGGCGGTTTTTTAATGTAAAAATTGTAATAAATATTCCATTTACTGCTGAAAAAGGTTAGTGTATTAAAAATAAAACGGTTTTAGCTTCGCGTCCGCGGGTTTCAGCCTCTGCCGTCACTCAAAACCGTTTACAAAATTTGCTTTCATTAATATGTTTACAACAATATTACAAATAAATACTGAAGGTTTATTTCAATGGAAAAAGTTATACTGGTCGTTGATGATGACCCTGAGATACTGGAAATAATCAGGCTTCTGCTTTCCCTTGAAAAATACACAGTCCTCACAGCCGCCACCGGTATGGAGGGGATAGCCAAAGCTAGGGAAAACAACGTTGATCTCATTGTTCTTGATCTCAACCTTCCCGATGTGGACGGACAGCAGATATGCAGGCTCATCAGAAAAGAGAAGGATGTCCCGATTCTGATCCTTTCAGCCCGTGACAATGTTTCCGATAAAGTTATCTGTCTTGAGTACGGCGCGGACGACTATCTTACCAAACCCTTTGAAAACATAGAACTTACCGCCAGAATAAAAGCAATACTCCGCAGAACCGAACCCACCGCAGAAACCTGTCAGGAAGGGGTTATTCAGTTTTTTCACATATCCATAGACAAATGCGACCGCACAGTCCACATAGGCGGTGAAAAGGTGAACATAACTCCGAAAGAGTTTGAACTGCTAATGTATTTTTATGAAAAGAGAGGGCAGGTGCTCTCCCGTGATGAAATAGTTAAGGACATCTGGGGGAAAAACACTGTTTACTCATGGTCGAGAAGCCTTGACGTGCATGTGAAAAACCTTCGCCAGAAGATAGAGACAAACCCTAAAAACCCCGACATAATAAAAACTGTTTCAGGTGTTGGCTACAAAGTGAAGAAATGAGACTTACGCTCAAGCTGATTACCAATATTGTTATTGTAACTGTAATTTTTGTGGTGCTTTCCACAATGTTCCTCTGGCAGCGCCAGAAGGAGCTTATAATCGAACAGGCGCACATTCAGGCAAAAACCCTGTTCGAGATGATTATCATCACCCGTCAGTGGGTGGCGGAAAACAGGAACGATGTCCGCCCTGTGCCCGCCGTTGTCACCAAGGAACTTTCAAAATACGCGGGTGTCATGTCCCGTTTCAGGTTTCATATCACCAGCACAAGCCTTATTAATCCTGAAAACGCTCCGGACGAGTTTGAGATACGCGCGCTTCATGCTCTTTCATCCGGAAGCAAAGAGTATGATGAAACGATACAGGAAGGGAAAACCAAGATTTACAGATACATGGCGCCTCTGTACATAAATGAGGCCTGCCTTGAGTGTCATATATATCAGGGATATACAGTGGGCGATCTCCGCGGGGGGATATCCATCGCCGTTCCGCTGGACGAGATCGAGGCGTCCATCGACCGCAACAACCGCTTTTTTTATATGGCAGGCATAGTAACCTTTCTCGGCATAGTTATCACCATAAGCATCCTCGTTCGCAGGCTGGTGCTGAAAAAGCTGGATATACTCGCGGACGCGGCATCCTCCTTTAAATCCGGAGATTATACAAAAAGTGTCGATATTGACACCGACGATGAGATAGAGGAACTGGCCGAGGCCTTTAACCTTATGCGGGAGAGCATTCTTCAGAACGAGGAAAACCTCAAGCGGAGGCTTAAAGATGTTACAGGCAAATATGTTATGCTTGTTAACGAACTTGAGCATAAAAATCAGGAGCTCCGCTCCGTAAACTCCTTTAAAACGGAGATTCTGGACTCGATATCACATGAGATAAGAACGCCTCTCACAAAAATACTCGCCTACAGCGAGCTTTTGCAGAAGCCTGAGCTTGACGGGGATGCGGAGCTCCGGTACAAATCGGCGGAAACAATCAAGAAAAGCTCCAAGGCGCTGAACAGGCTTTTTAATGAAATAATCACCCTCAGCAGGCTTGAGCACAAGCAGCACGACTATCACTTTGCTCCGGTTAAGATAGCTTCCATGTTTCAGGAGACGCTGGCCTTCTTTGAGCAGGATATAAAGGAAAAGAAGCTGAAACTCACGGCGGATATTCCGGATGATCTCGTGGTCTGTGTTGATGCGGACGTTTTTAAATATCTTATAGACAATATCCTTTCCAACGCTATCAAGTTCAACAGAGTCGAAGGCGAACTAATTGTCAGGGCTTTCAGGGTAGAAGGCTCAGCCTGCTTCACCGTAAGGGACACGGGCTGCGGCATACCAAGCCATGAGATTGAGAACGTGAAGAAGCGTTTTTACAGAGCCAGCAATGTGAAGAAAGATTACCCCGGAACGGGTCTCGGACTTTCCATCGTAAACAGGGTTGTTCATGCGCACAGAGGAAGCCTTGAGATAGAGTCCGAGCTTGGGGTTTTCACAGAGTTCAGGGTGATTCTGCCGGATTCGGCCTCGCTCTGCGCCTGAAAAGCCGCGGCACTCTGTCAGGAAGCCCCGGGCTGAACAGCTCTCCGCTTAGTTCTTCCTGCGGAGAGCCGCTTATATATTCTTTACAGTCTGAGAGCCGGATTTGCTTTCAGTATCAAGCATCATGTTCTCAAGCTCGTCCTTGGTCATCCATCCGTTGCTGATGTAGCTCGCGGCTGTCTGCGTTATGTCATACAGATATTCCATGTAGTGGCTGCTGTCCTGAATGCGGTATCTCTCGACAATGAAGAAGGCGTTTCCGTCCAGAGTTTTCGCCTCGCGAACAAAGCTTGCCCTTCCGTTGGTGCAGGCTACTTCTCTTCCGCATACACAGTTTATGTAGTTTTTGCATTCAGCCTCAAAGCCTCTGAAAATATAGTGGCATTTGTCCTCACCGCAGTCAAAATCGCCGAAAACACGGTGAGCAGACTCGTTCATATAAATCAGCGTTCCCTCGGAGTCAAATATAATAACGGGGTAGGTGTGCCTGTTGTATGAACTGTAATCAACCTTCATATCTGCCTCTATACCTGTACTTAAATCATAATATATCACCCTGTTGTGAAAAAATCGTGAAAGGAATTGCGGGAGCAGGCAGGTAAGCAATAGACTGAATCGAGGTATGTCTTTAAGTGCATGATAGTTAACTGTAATTGTCTTTTATTCAGTTTTGTGGAAAGAAGCATTTTTGTTTATGCGAAAACATACATGTCTGCTGATGAAATTAAATAAGGGAAAGTCTATTGTCTTTTCTGGGATAATTTGAGACGTCCGCATTGTGATTGCTGGTTTAAAGGATTTATAAATAGAACATTTTGCCTGTAGTGTCTGATTTTACACATTCATGTGCCTGGGCATCCAGTCCACGCCTGACTTAATGATGGTTGAAATAAACTCTTAGAAAAGGTGAACGGAGCAATGGAGATAGTCAAATCTTTTTTGCAGATGGTATGGAGAGAATGTTTCCTAAGATTGACGAGTTCATTTTCCCTACGCATGTAGGGATGAACCGCAGAGAATAGGAAGCTTGTTTTATGGAAATGATTAGAAAGATGCCTCAGCTCACATGGCGGGCTGGACTACGCTCAGCAGGTTAAGCGGCCATGTCGCACCTGCATCGGTGATTAAAAACTAAGGCAAAAGAGAGGAGTTGTCAAGCGGGAGTGGTTGTGCAAGCAGGCATAGACGACAGAGAAGCGGCTGTCCTCGGGTTTATACGGATCTTCTCGGAAGACAAAAGACTGGAAACAGGCGACAAAAAAGGGCTTGCCGGAAAATACCGGAAGCCCTCGGAATGTTTTTTCAAGGCGACGCCCGGAATCGAACCGGGGTGCAAGGCTTTGCAGGCCTCTGCCTAACCACTCGGCCACGTCGCCATATGATAAAAAAAAAGAGCGGGTGACCGGGCTCGAACCGGCGACCTCAACCTTGGCAAGGTTGCGCTCTACCAACTGAGCTACACCCGCAACGGGAAGATATATATACCTTCGGGAGTCCTGTTTGTCAATAAGTAGTTTTCATTTTTTTTAAATTTTTTTGCAAGTTATATCAGGATCTTCCTGACTTTTGCGGTGTAATCTTCAAGTCGGCTTATATTGCGCATTACAGAGTTTTTATCCCCCTGCGCGGCGCTTTGTTCAATCGCTTTTCCCAGTTCCGTTATGAGCTCAAAGCCGTAGCTCGCTCCTGTTCCTTTTATGCTGTGGGCTATAAGTCCGGCTTTTTCAAAATCACCGTTTTCCGCCGCCTTGCGTATCTCGGCAATCTCTTCCGTTTTGCGGTTTATGTATGAAGGAACCAGATCGGCTAGATCAGGATCTATATTTATTTTCAGGTCTTCCTGCTCCACAGTTTTTACTATATCCGGAAAGACGGAGTTGAAAAATTCCTCCAGATCGTTTTTCTTGAACGGCTTGCTGAAGTGCCCGTCATACAGATCCTGCGGAAAGCCCGTTTCCCCGGGCAAGTTGGCGGAAAAACTGAAGATAGGGGTATGTTCGTCCCTTTCCTGCTGAATCAGCCTTATCGCTTCCGCCGATTCGTCACCGCTCATTACGGGCATCCGCCTGTCCATCAGAACCAGATGAAAACTGCCTGCCTTATATTTATCAAGAGCTTCCTGACCGTCCTCCGCAAAGGTTATTTTTACGGGGATATTTTTTGTGTACAGCTTTATGAGGTTTCTGTTGTCTTCTGAATCCTCCGCTATCAGGACAGAAGGATTGGACGTGCGCACCTCAACAGGTCTGTTTTCCGCTTGTTTCTCATCACTCGGAACGGCAAACCTGACTGAAAAAAGAAATGTGCTTCCTTTTCCCGGAGTGCTCACGGCGCTGATATCGCCGCCCATCATGCCGACCAGCTTTCTGCATATGGCAAGTCCCAGACCGGAACCGCCGTATTTTCTGGACATGGACTGATCCGCCTGCGTGAATTCCTCAAATATCCTCTCTATATTTTCCCCGCTTATTCCGATTCCCGTATCCGTGACTTCCGCTCGGAGAATAATTCCGTCATCATCCGTCTCCGCATAAGCTTTTATGGTTATGCTGCCTGTCTGGGTGAATTTAACCGCATTGCCGATGAGGTTGGAGAGAATCTGCCTCAGCCTGTGCCTGTCGCCTCTGACCTGCTCCGGTATGCTTCCATCCAGAAACATATAAAGGTTCAGCCCTTTTTCCGATGCGGCGTATGAGAAGAAATCCGCTGTGCCGCCGAATACCTCACGGGGGCTGAAGTTTTCATTTTCAAGCTCCATTTTGCCTGTGTCGAGCTTGGAAAGATCAAGCAGATCATTTAGTATTCCCATAAGGCTTTCCGCCGCTCCTGCTATGCTTTCCAGTCTGCTCAGCCTGTTTTTGTCTGTTTCGTCTGCTTTGAGTATGTCAACCATGCCGATCACAACATTCATGGGGGTGCGTATCTCATGACTCATAACAGCCATGAACGCTGTTTTTGCCCTGCTTGCCTCTTCCGCCGCGTGTTTTGCGCTGAGAAGTTCCTGCTCGCTTTTCTTCCGTTCGCTTATGTCTCTTATCACTCCGGTGAAAAACACTTCTCCGTCAATCATTGAGGCGCTGACAGCCATTTCGATCGGGAACATTGTCCCGTCCGCGTGAACCCCTTCAATATCGCGTATTATGCCTATTACAGAGGATCTTTTTCCGAAATCGAAGGCGTCAAGCCTTTGCTGATGGTTCAGCGCCGCGTCATGGGGCATGAGAATGTTTACGCTTTTGCCGATAAGCTCCTCTTCCGTGTAGCCGAACATCTTTTCCGCCGCAGGGTTGAAAACGGTTATACCGCCGTCCTGTCTGATTATCACCACTGCGTCCACAACAGTTTCGAGGATCCCCCGCATTTTTGCGCTTTCCTCTTCGGCCAGTTTCTTTGCCTTTTCCAGATCATTAAGAAGCCCCCTGAGCTCAGTATGGCTGTTTTTTACAGAAAGCGACATGGCGTTGAAGGTTTCGGAAACCTGTGTGAGTTCGTCATTTCCGTCTGCGGGAACCGTCACCCCGAGTTCTCCGGAGGTTATGCGGGCCGAGGCGTCAGCTATGCGGTATATCTGCCTTGTGAGAATGTGGGCGAGTATGTATGAAAATATCAGAGTGGTTAAAACCTGAACGGCGGCCAAAATGAAAACCTCTCTCATGGTTTTTCCGATAAAGCGTTCATAACTGCCCGTGGCGATTCCTACCTCAACTCTCCCCGCGTAGTATTCGCCGCTGTACAGATCCATGTACATATCAAACGAGCCGTCATCAACGGAATTTACGCTTGTGTCGGATATGAAAGGCATACGGGCAAATTCAGGCTTTCCGTTCTGCGCCACAGTTGAGCCGACTTCGTTCTTAACACGGGCATAGGCTATCTCTTCGTGATAACCGAGATTTTTGGTGAGGCTGTCCAGAAGGGCAAAATCATTTACAAGGATCGCCTCCTGAGCGGAGGCGGCCAGAAAGCTCACCGCTGTTTCCGCGCGGAGAAGTATCTCCCTTTCGCCGTATGCCTTCAGAAAGCCTACGCTGGCGTAAAGAGCGGCAAGAGTGGTTACAAGCTGAATAAAGACAGCCCCGAGGGCTATTTTCAGTTTGAAGGACATGTTCAGGCTGTTGAAATTCATTTCTTCTCCGGCAGTACAAAGGATGTGATCCCGAGTTTGTTGATTGTGCTGCGGGCTGTTTTACTATTGTGCATACCTAGCAGGGCTTTTGTCAGGTGCTCCTTCTCCTCCTTTGAGACTCTGGGGGAGAAACCGACCACGTAAGATGCGTATTCCTCGGTTACAAAAATGCTTTTCAGACTCTCGCTGTATTCATAGAATCCCCCGAGGACAGAGCCTGCGGGGTAAAGCTGATTTTCTGTGCCAATAATTACGGAGCTTACCGAGTTGAGGTAAACAGGCATAAACTCTATTCCGTGCTCGGAAAGGATTCTCCGCATGACGACAGAGGAGATATATTCATCCGGCGAGGCGAAGGCAATCTGCTTCTGGTTGAGATCTTTCAGAGAGTTTATTCCGCTGTCCCTGCGGACTATCACCGCGCCCCGCATTGTTTTTTCAAAGGGCACAGCGGCGGCCTTGTAGCGGGCTTTTGCTTTTTCATGCTGGCGGGCGGTCATGAACGCCATGTCATACTTGCCGGAGAGCAGACCGGACTCAAAATCCTGTGTCGAGCGTTCTGTTCTGATAATCACCCTCATCTGTCCGTTTTCCGCATAAACAGCGAAAGGTGCCCATATTTCAAGAGTTTCAGCCGCTGAATAAAGCGGAACAACACCCAAAACAATACTTGTTTTATCTGCGTATGCTGTGCTAAAAAAAAGAAGCAAAAATACTGTTATTAAAGATTTCATAGACTGCCTGAAAATATATATTCTGCCGTATTATACATTGTGAATTGATTTATTGTAAGCACGGCGCACAGTTTTTATCCGCAAGTCTGAACGGAGATGAAGATGGGAATACCTTTATTGTCTGATATAACTATTATATTTCTTTTCGCTGCCCTTGCCCTGTTTATCGCGGGGAAGCTGAAGATTCCGGAGATAATGGGTTATCTGCTCACAGGTGTTCTTGTTGGTCCCAACGGATTCGGCCTCATAAACGGCGTGGAGCAGGTGGACATGATGGCGCAGATAGGCGTTGTTCTCCTGCTTTTTACAATAGGCATTGAGTTTTCTCTCGCCACCCTTATCTCGCTCAAGCGTCCGGCTATTTTCGGCGGCGGACTTCAGATTACAGGCACAATAGCCGTTTTTGCCGTTATTGCGTATCTCAGCGGCTACCAGATCAACAGCGCGGTTTTTGTGGGGATGATGGCTGCCGTGTCCGGCACGGCTATAATGCTCAAGGTGTTTGCCGCGCGCGGCGAGGTTGACTCCCTTTACGGAAGAATAGCGCTTGCTGTTTCCATATTTCAGGACATAGCGGTAATTCCCATGATGTTCATGGTTCCCGTTCTTGCGGGGCAGGAAGGCGGAATAGGCGGCGTGGCTCTTCTGCTGGGCAAGGCTGTTCTCATTGTTGTGCTGGTTTTCTTCGGAGCCAGAACAATTGTGCCCAAAATTCTTTACCATGTTGCCTCCACCAGAAACAGGGAACTTTTTATGATCACCATAGTTCTTCTCTGCCTCGGTGTTGCGTGGTTTACATCAATGGCAGGACTCTCCCTCGCTCTGGGGGCGTTTCTGGCGGGAATAGTCGTCAGCGAATCAGGCTACGGCCAGCAGGCGCTGGGGGATGTTATTCCTTTTAAGGATGTTTTCACAGGGTTCTTCTTTGTTTCAATAGGGATGCTGCTTAACCCCGCCGTTGTGATGGCCAATCCTGTGGGGATAGGGGTCAGCCTGCTGATTCTTGTTGTTTTCAAGTTTATGGTTACAGGCTTTGCGGTTAACATCCTCGGTTATCCCATGAGGGTTGCTGTTCTTTCGGGTTTATCCCTCGCGCAGGTGAGCGAGTTTTCATTCATCCTCGGCGCCGCGGGTGCCGCTGCGGGACTTATCGATGCCGATACATACTCTTTCCTTATAGCTGTCACGGTTATATCAATGGCGACAACGCCTTTTCTTATAATAGCCGCTCCTAAGGTTGCGGATATCCTTTCGGTTGTACCCCTGCCGTCAAAGCTCCGTTTCGGCTATCTCCATGAAAA
>JBFWJG010000070.1:0-9469 GCA_050253335.1 Deferribacterales bacterium
CCGGACGCGCCATGCTTAATTTAAAAAGGAATATTTTCTCTAACATTCTGATCGCAGCGACCGTTCCGGCGCTTATTTTTATCGCTTTTGCCTTCGGCGAAAGCATGAAAGCAAAGGAAAAGCTCGCAGAAGGACAGTATTCCGCTGCCCTGAAAATTTCCGCGTCATATTTTGAAAATTACCTCGGCGGCCGCATTAACGATATCACCCTCCTTGCCGAAACCCCCACCCTGAAAAGCACCGACTGGAAAGCAATCCGCCCTTTTCTCCTCAGCGAACTGAAAAGACGCAAAAACAGATATGACAGCTTCATGTTCTCTCCCGCAGAAGGCGGAGGAATCTTTTATTCCACAAAATACGGCAATTTACATAAAAAGGGCTTTGTCAGCATCGATGACTCATCGCCGGATTCAGAGCTTCTCTCCCTGAAAGACAAGGACTTCTGGAAAAGCACTGTTCTGGAGAACGCCGACAGGAGAAATGTATACATATCCGTTCCGGAAACATTCTACTTTTCGGAAGCCAGATATCTGGTAACCGCAGCCTCAGTCATCGGCAATGACGGCAAAACAAAAGGAATGCTTGCGGGAAACATAAACTGGTTTTCTCTCCGGAGCGAGCTTGAGGACAACATACTGCTTCCTCTGGAAAAACAGGGCTCAGTCCGGATTCTGATTTGCGACCCTGCCGGAAAAACAGTCTACGACAGCGGAGAGCAGGATGAATCCGGCTCTGCCGTGAACATGACGGAAAGCAGTCCTGAGATACTTCCGTTTCTTTCAAGAATGATTAAAGAGAAATCCGGCGTGATAAATTCCGGCTATTCAGGGAAAAATTACCGGATATTTTTCGAGAAGATAGAAAGCGCCGGATTAATAATCACAGCCTCCGTCCCCTCTGATGCAATATTTTCTGTGAAAACCGCAATGCTCACCGGAATTCTTCCGTCTGCCGCTGCCATTGTGTTCACAAGCCTGCTTGTGGGGTTTGTTCTTTACAGGCGTCTGGAAAAAAAGCTTTACTCCCTCGCGGAAACAATAAACCCCGAAACTCTCACCCTGAGCGAAAAATTCAGAGAACTCGAAAATGAACCCGAGTTTGCGGGACTTGCCGGAAGTATAAGAAAAATAACGGAAAAAGGGAAAGAATGTCAGTATTCGGCGTCGGTAATAGCTTCCGGCATAAACGGCATGGAATACTGGCTGTCGCCGGACGGAAGCCTCAGGTTCATCTCGTCCGGATGTTTTGACATAACAGGATACACCGAAGAGGAACTGTATAAAAACCCCGCTCTTCTGGACAAAATTATTTTTGAAGCAGACAGCGAAAAATGGTTTACCGCCAAATACGGAGCGGAAAACACGGACGTTCCCCAAAAGCTGAGAATAAGAAAGAAAAACGGCAAGCTCATCTGGGCCGAAAGCAATGTGAGGCAGGTGAAAAACCTCCTCGGACAGCCGGACGGAATAAGAGGCTCGCTTATCAATATCGACCGTTTTGTAACAGCGGAGAACATGTTCAACGAAAATGAACAGCTTTTCAGAAAGGTATTTATAAAAAACACAGCGGTTATGATGCTCATAGACCCCGTCAGCGGAATAATACACGATATAAACAACGCGGCGGAGAAGTTTTATCAGACCGAAAAAGAACAGCTTATCAACAAAAGCATAATGGATTTCATCCACGGAAGAGACAAGGGGTTTACCTTCTCTCTGGAACGCTTTATGCATCAGGGAACAGTCACTCAGGAACTCCCGGACGGCAGCGTGAGGGAAACCGAAATTCATTCAACACTGCTGAAATTCAAAGAGCAGGTTCAGCTTTTTCTTATTATATACGACATAACCAACAAGATGGAGCTTCAGAAAAAGATATCCGAAAGCGAACAGCTTTTCCGCGCTCTTTCGGAAAAAGTTCCGGTGGGAATTGCCGTGTTCAGCGATAAGATACACTACGCCAACCCAATGGCCTGCGAGATTTCCGGCTTCGCACCGAGGGAGCTTGAAGCAGTGAGCCTCTGGGAGCTTGTTTCAGCAGAACAGCAGAGCATAGTGAGAAACTCCTGTTTCAGCGTCACAGGTTCAAAGGGATTAACCAAAAAGCTTCAGGACATAAGGCTCAACCGCAGGGACGGAGTCCATAAAAGCATCTATATGACCCTCAGTAGCATAAGCTACGAAGGCAGGCAGGCGGGGCTTGCCACATTCACCGATATCTCCGAGATCAAAGAGGTTCAGTATCAGCTTGAGCGCAAAGTAGCTGCGGAGGTGGAGAAGCACCGCCAGCAGGAGATAGTTTTCATGTCCCAGTCACGCCTTGCCGCAATGGGGGAGATGCTTGGCTCCATAGCTCACCAGTGGCGTCAGCCCCTGAACACCATAGGCCTCTATGTTCAGGATCTGGAGGACGCTTTTGAGCACAGCCAGATAGATCCGGAATACATAAGGGAAACAGTTCAGAAAACAATGCTCCAGATAAACATGCTCTCCAAGACCATAGACGACTTCAGCGGGTTTTACAAACCCATGGACGGGAGGACGGTTTTCAGCGCTGTCACGGCGGCGGCAGACGCGGCAAGGCTTATCGCAGGCAGGCTTATAAGCGATAAGATCGCCCTGAACCTTGTAACGGAAGGAGCGGAACAAAAAACGGGCACAGACATAACGTCCGGTGTCCTCCTTGAAGACAGCTCATTCCTTGTGCAGGGATATCTCTCTGACTTCAAACAGGTGATCCTTACCGTTCTCAAAAACGCCGTCGACTCGGTAATTGAGCATAAAAGCCGGAAAGCGGATCTCATGCCTGAAATAATCATCGAAGCAGACAGAACAGACTCAGAGATAATCATAAGGGTTAGAGACAACGGAACCGGCATATCACCCGAGCACATATCAAAGGCATTCGACCCCTACTTCACCACAAAGGAACAGGGCAAAGGAACAGGGCTGGGGCTTTACATGTCCAAAACCGTCATAGAAAACAACATGAACGGACGCATAACCATTGAAAACACGGCAGAAGGAGCCGTTGTAACAATTATTCTGCCGAAAGCCGCCTGATTCCCTCCCTGAAGCTTACGTTCTTTTTTTAAGCATAACTGCTGAATTTTTAATCACCTCAATGACACAAAGCCCGCGAAATACGCCCGTAGATTTTGGCACGCCTCTTGCATAAATTACCGCGAACAGGAGGAGTTATGAAATTTGTAGCAGGTGTATTAACACTTCTTTTATCTGTAACGGCATTTGCGGGCGAAGGCGAAATCAATTCGGGCGATACTGCGTGGATTCTTGTGTCCGCTGCTTTGGTTTTGTTTATGCTGCCCGGTCTGGCAATGTTTTACGGCGGCATGGTGCGCACTAAAAACGCCCTCAACACCATGATGTTTTCTTTCATATCCATGGCGGTTATCGGAGTTCAGTGGGTTCTGGTAGGGTTTTCGATTGCCTTCGGCGACAGCGGCTCCTCTGTTTGGGGCAGTCTCCAGTATGTGCTGATGGGCGGTTCGTTTGCAAGCGAGCTCAGCGGAACAATCCCCCTTTCGGTTTTTGCCATGTTTCAGGGCATGTTCGCCATAATCACCTGCGCTCTGATAAGCGGAGCTGTAGTGGAAAGAATGAAGTTCTCCGCATTCACAGTCTTCATAGTTGTGTGGGCAACAATAGTTTATGCTCCCATAGCCCACTGGGTCTGGGGTGCGGGCGGATGGCTTCTTGAAAGAGGCGCGCTTGACTTCGCCGGAGGAACTGTTGTTCACTTCTCATCAGGTACAGCGGCACTGGCGCTCGCCATTGTTCTCGGCAACAGAAAGGACTTCATGAAAAGCGCAACCATCCCTCACAACGTCGGCTACACACTCATCGGCGCCGGAATACTCTGGTTCGGGTGGTTCGGCTTCAACGCGGGCAGTGCGCTCAGCGCGGGTCAGGGTGCGGGCGTAGCATTTGTCAACACGCTTGTTGCCCCGGGTGCCGCCGGTCTCGGCTGGCTCCTTATGGAAGCCATTAAATCCAAACCCAGCGGAATCGGCCTCGCCTCAGGCATAGTGGCCGGTCTTGTGGCAATAACTCCCGCAGCGGGCTTTGTTGAACCCTGGGCTGCAATAATAATCGGCTTCGTGGCAGGCATACTCTGCTTCTACGGATGTAGGCTCAAGTTCATCTTCAAGCTGGATGAGTCTCTTGATGTTTTCGGTATACACGGCATAGGCGGCTTCTGGGGTGCAATAGCAACAGGGATATTCGCCACTGTGGGCGCGGAAGGCCTCATAAAAGGCAATGCTTACCAGGTATGGCTTCAGTTCGAAGGCGTAATGGCAGCGGGCATATACTCTTTCGTACTCAGCCTTGTGATAGCTCTGATAATAAAATATACAATGGGAATCAGAGCATCCGCCGAAGCAGAGACTGAAGGTCTCGATATAAGCCTCCACGGCGAGCATGTAATAAAACTTTAAAAATCACCCGGATTTTTATATAGAAAGAGCCCCTTTGCCTTACGGCGGAGGGGCTTTCTTACTTAATAACATCAAACTGTACATCCTGTCAGTTTGATGTACACGCTCGCGCCGAACCCGGTTCGGCTTCGCTACGCACGGCGCAGCCCCGTCCTTGGGGCTGTTGACATTATTCCGGACCTGACTTAATAACATCAAACTGTACATCCTGTCAGTTTGATGTACACGCTCGCGCCGAACAGGGTTCGGCTTCGCTACGCACGGCGCAGCCCCGTCCTTGGGGCTGTTGACATTATTCCGGACACTGACTTAATAACATCAAACTGCACATCCAGTCAGTTTGATGTACACGGCATCGGCACATCCTGTTGATGTTAAACAAAGAAATTAATGGGGGGAACTTCCTTTATGGCGCCGTATTTCTTGGCGTAGCTGTAGAAGCGCAGAAGACCCTGAACATGCCTGTCCGACAGGCTGTAGTCCATTGTCTCCCAGTAATCGATAATCTGGTATGAGGTGAGACCCTTCATTGAATAGTGATCAAGAAGAGCAGCGAGGTTTGACTTGCTGTCCTTTTTGATCTCCTCAAGCTGACCCGCGAACATCTCAAACTCGGCTCTTTTCGCCTCGACAGACTCCCTTCTGGCTATCCAGAGGGCAAAAACAAAAGGCAGTCCTGTGAAAGCGTTCCAGAGTGTGCAGAGATCATAGACATATTTATTCTGTCCGTTGTAAAGCTCAAAGAGCGCCTTGTCGCCTATGAGAACTTTTGCGTCTGCCTGCTCCGGCTGATCCGTAAATTCAGGCTGAAAACCGTACATCTCGTTAACCAGAATTCTGAACAGGACAACGCTTGTGCCGGATTCCCCCGTGAGGAAAACCCTGCGCCCCTTCAGTTCCTCGATCGGAACCTCGGAGAAAAGCATCACGCTTTTCACCTTTTCCGTGCTGCTGATAGATATACCGGGAATGAGAATGTAATCCTCAAAGGACTTGGCGTATTCTATGCTGCTGCACGGTGAAAGATCTATGACCCCTTCCCTGAGCGCTGTATTGAGATAGGAGGGAACTCCCTTTACGAACTTGTATTCCTTGTGTTTGTTAAGCTGATGAAAAATGGGGTAGACATTGGCATAGTCTATCTGCCCTATTACAAGCATACTTTCCTCTCCAGCCCTGCGAAGTCCAGCCTCCTGAGTACATCGAAAGTGACGATGGAAACCGTGTTTGCTATGTTCAGGCTGCGCACATTGCCCGTGGTGGGTATGCGGTAGCTTCTCTCAGCGTACTTCGTCAGGATTTCTTCCGGCAGCCCCACTGTCTCCTTTCCGAAGACGAGCACAAGGCTTCCGTCATTTTTTGCGGGTATTTCCGTGTAGATCTTTTCCGCCTTTTTGGAGAGAAATGCAAGGGTGTATTCGGGAGTATCGTATTTATTAAAAAATTCACCAAGAGTATCAATGTGCTGCAGACGCACTTTTTCCCAGTAGTCCAGCCCGGCTCTTTTCATGTATTTGTCATCCATGGAAAAACCGAGCTTTCCCACAAGGAGCAGTTCGCAGTCCGCTCCCACGCATATCCTGCCTATGTTGCCTGTATTCTGGGGTATTTCAGGTTCGATGAGGGCGATTTTGATCATCGGGCTTATTTCTGCGGAGCCTCGATAAACTGTGAAGCGTCTATTTTTGAGCATCCGCCCCAGATAGCTTCAAGATTGTAATAATTTCTCTCATCCTCGCACATGATGTTCAGAAGGATGTGGCCGAAATCTATGCAGATCCATTTTGAAACTTTGTAGCCGTCAAGCGCCTGAGGCTCAACTTTTTGACCTTTCAGCTCATGAAGGATGAAATCCGCCAGAGAGTTTGCATGTGTGTTTGAGTTTGCGGTGGCAATAACAAGAAAATCCGCCAGAGAGCTTTTCTCTGCGATTTTGTAAATCTCGATGTGCTCCGCCTTTTTGTCGTCAAGGTATTTTACTATGTCTCTTAAAAGAGTGTCTTCAGCCATTGGCTCTCCTGTATAAATTGTTTGTGCGTATAAACTCGTAAACGTCTTCCGGCAGGTTCGCCTTCCGGTATTCAGCGTCCAGCATGTCCCTTATCTCCGTGCTGGAGATATCAATCTCCGGCATTTCGTAAAGAATTATCCTGCCGTATTTTTCCCCTTTGAAGCCTGCCGCCGGAACCACCCGCTCATGCAGGGAAACGGGGATGCGGCTCATCAGCTCATCAAAACTCACCGATGACCTGTTCACCACTATGAAATTAGCGAGACCGAAGAGATCCCGCCAGTACTGCCATGATTCTATGGTAGCAAATATATCCGTTCCCGCAATGAAGAATATCTCCGCGTCGGGATAATCTGTTCTGAATTTTTTCAGGGTTTTATATGTATAAGACACTTCCGTTGAATTCACTTCGAAATCGGAAACTTCGAAACCTGAACCCAGCTTCTCCGCCACAAGCTGAACCATCTCATACCTGAGTTCAGGGGAGATAACGCCCTTATCCCTTTTATGCGGGGGTATGCTTGAAGGGATCAACAGGAGCCTGTCAAGCCTGAAGTCCCTGAAAACATTGCCCGCAAGAGTAACGTGTCCCAGATGTATAGGGTTGAATGTACCGCCGAAAAGCCCCAGACGCATCTTATTCCCGGATGTGGCCGTCGCCGTAGACCTGATACTTGGTTGTTGTCAGGTCAAAGGCGCCCATAGGCCCCCGGCAGTGAAGCTTCTGCGTGCTGATGCCTATCTCGGCTCCAAGTCCGAACTCCCCGCCGTCGTTGAATCTTGTTGATGCGTTCACGAATACGGCAGAAGCGTCTGCCCTGTCCATGAACTGTCTTGCGCTTGTGTAATTTTCGGTAATAATCGCTTCCGAATGTCCGGAGCCGTATCTGTTTATATGCGTAAGCGCCTCTTCCATGGACGAAACAACCTTAACGGAGAGGATCAGATCAAGATACTCCGTACTCCAGTCCGCATCCGCGGCAGGCTTGACATCTATGAAGCTCAGTGTCCTTCCGCAGCCTCTCAGTTCCAGCCCGTCTTTCTGCGTAAGCTCCGCAAACGCGGGGAGAAACGCTCCCGCCGCATCCTCATGCACAAGAAGAGTCTCCGCGGCGTTGCACACGCCCGGACGCTGAACCTTGGCGTTGCGGACTATTTTGAGCGCCTTCTGTATATCCGCATCCCTGTCCACATAAACATGGCAGATGCCCGCATCATGCTTCACAAGGGGCACATGGGCGTTTTCAGAGCAGAATTTAATGAGATCAGCTCCGCCTCTGGGAATGATGATGTCTATATATCCTTTAGCCTGAAGCATTTCCATTACCCGCGCCCTGTCAGTGTCCGGAATTATATTAACCGTTCCGTCGGGAAGCCCCGCTTCTTTCAGAGCCTCCTCCATTATCCTGCCGAGGCAGGTGTTTGAATGAATAGCCTCTTTTCCGCCCCTGAGGATCGAGACATTCCCCGATTTAAGGCAGAGGGCGGCGGCATCTATTGTAACATTCGGTCTGGATTCGTATATGATCCCCACAACACCGAGAGGAACGCGCACTTTGGTTATATAAAGCCCGTTGGGGCGTTTGTAGCCGTCCACAACCGAGCCCACGGGGTCGGTCTGCTCTTTTATCTCGTTCACAGCCTTTATCATGGAGTTCACAGCCTTGTCATCCAGCCTGAGCCTGTCGATAAGGGCGGAGCTCAATCCGGCTTCACGTCCGGCTTTGAGATCCTTTTCGTTTTCGGATTTTATCAGTTCGCGGTTTTCGTCAAGCTTGCGGGCGATTGCCGCCAGAGCTTCATTCTTGACTTTGGTGTTCAGGTTCATCAGCTTGTAGGAAGTGCTTCTGGCTTTTTCGAAAAGTTCCTTCATCCGTGCCCCCTTTCCGCAGATACCACAAGGTCGTCCCTGTGGATTATTTCATCAGAAAATTTGTAGCCGAGTATGTCAAAAATCTCTGCGGACTTTCTGCCCATGATCTGGCGCATATCCTTGCTGGAATAGCGGGTTTTACCCTTTGCCAGTTCCCGTCCGTCCGCATCGGTAACGGAGATTATATCCCCTATGCCGAAACGCCCCGTGACATTCACTACGCCGGAGGGAAGCAGAGACTTTTTCATATCCACTATAGCCTTAACAGCGCCCGCGTCAATGGAAATAGTGCCTTTGACACTGGCTGCGTGAGCAATCCAGAACTTTCTTATGCGGTAGACGTCTTCCGTGTGGGAGAAATAGGTTCCCACAAGCTCGCCGTTGATGAATTTCTGGATGTTTGCCGTGTCCCGTCCGTTTATTATCCCCACGTGGCATCCGGCGTTCAGCGCCTTTTTGGCGGCCTTGAGCTTGGAGCCCATACCCCCTGTGCCCACACCGCTGACCGATTCGCCTGCGGCGCTCATGAGGTTTTCGTCTATATACTGAACATTGTGTATCAGTTTCGCATCGGAATAAACCGAAGGGTTTTTGTCGTAAAGCCCGTTAACATCAGAGAGAATAAGCAGAAGATCCGCACCGATAAGACCCGCAACCAGAGCCGAGAGGTTGTCGTTATCCCCGAAGGACTCAAAATATTTAAGCTCGTCCACAACTACGGTGTCATTTTCGTTTATGATCGGAACAACACCGAATTCAAGCAGGCGGCGGATCGCGTAGCGCGCGTTGAGGCATCTGCGGCTGTTAGAGAAGTCATCCTTGGTGATCAGAATCTGCGCAACGCTTTTGCCGAAGTTTTCGAACTCTTTCTCATAAAACCATATGAGGCGTGCCTGACCTATGGCGGCGCAGGCCTGCCTGTCTGTGATGTTTTTCGGTCTGGATGAAAAGCCCAGATGTCTGAAACCCGCTCCCACAGCACCGGAAGAGACGATTACAATGTTCTTGATTTTTTTATTAACATCGGCAAGTACGGAAGTGAGGGAACTGATGAATTCAAGATTAACCCCGTCGTTCTGTCCGAGGAGAACATTGCTCCCGATTTTGATAACGAGGGTTTCTATTT
>JBFWJG010000071.1:0-9006 GCA_050253335.1 Deferribacterales bacterium
TCAACCTCATGCTTGGAACCGATGATGAGGGGGGTTCTCTGGTGGATTCCTTCGGGCTTGATGTCGAGAATGTCGTTTATTCCGTCAATGGCCGCTCCGCCCGCTTTCTCAACTATGTAGGCAAGGGGTGCGGCTTCGTAAAGCAGCCTGAGCTTGCCCTTGGGGTTGCTGGTATCGCCGGGATAGGCAAAAACGCCGCCTTTCAGCAGGTTGCGGTGGAAATCAGCCACGAGCGAGCCTATGTAGCGTCCTGTGTATGTTCTGTCGCTCTTGGTGCGCAGATCTCTGACATATCTCTGGATTTCAGGTGTCCATTTCTCAAAGTTGGCTTCGTTGAAGCTGTATATTTTCCCCTTTTCGGGTATGCGGATATTCTCGTGGCTGAGAAGGAATTCGCCCACGCTGGGGTCAAGGGTGAAACCGCTTACGCCGTTACCCGCGGAATAAACAAGCATGGTGCTTGAACCGTAGATGACATAACCCGCGGCGACAAGATTTCTTCCGGGCTGAAGAAAGTCCTCCACAGTGCCTTTGTTCCCTTCCGTGACTGCTCTGTAAACGCCGAATATTGTTCCTATGCTTATGTTTACGTCAATATTGCTTGAGCCGTCCAGAGGATCGAAAACGACAACATACTTGCCTTTGGGATATTTATCGGGGATGGGGACTATGTCCTCGCACTCCTCAGAACCCATGGCGCAGAGCTTGCCTAAGTGTTCCATAGCGCTGATCATTTTCTCATTGGAATAAACATCAAGCTTCTGCTGGTCTTCTCCGTGAACATTGACGGACTGGGCCTTTCCGAGGATGTTCACAATGCCTGCTTTGTTTACTTCCCTTGAAATTATTTTGGAAGCAAAGGCAATCTGTTCTATGATAGTTGTAAAATCACCTGTGGCGTGAGGATATTTTCTCTGCTCCTCAAGCAGATATCTGTTGAGATTGGTCAACCCCTTCTGCATGTTAACATCTCCTGACCTTAATTTACCGAAGTAATCCGCGTATATCAGTCCGACTCTGTCTAAGTCGTATAGCTTTTTGCGATAGTAAAAAATTCACAAAGATTTGTAAAGCCTTTAGGCAGCTTAAATAAGCATTTTCAAAGTTGCTATGCTTTTAAGTTCCTTTCCGTAAAGAGATTTATAGAAATCAGCAAAAAACGAAATAATCTCAGTTTCATTTTCCCTGTTTACTATCAGGTTTTTCATCATTTCACTGCTGAGCGCGCTCTTCATAAAAAGCATGACCGTTCCGTCCGCTCTGACCCCCGCCCTTCGGCAGTTTGAGCAGAAAAACTCACCGCCCTGAACAAAGCCGTCCGTGCAGTTTTCGGCACCGCAGTTTGTGCATACGCTGAAATCCGGCAGTACGCCGTTTTTCTCAAACATATGCCTCACGGTGAATGCGGCTGCCTTCCGGAAGTTAGTGTCATCAATTTTCATAATAAGGCGCATAAGGTATCCGTCTTTCTCACGCTCCTCGTAGAGAGCGTCCATTACCTCGAATATGAAGTGCAGGCGGATCATTATCTCGTGGCTGTTTATGAATCTGTGGAACTCGGGCTTCTGGGTGAATGCGTAGAAACGGCAGAGATCGGAGTTTTCCTTCATCTGAAAATCCAGCACGCCGGGGAAACAGGTGAGCAGACCGCCTTTTTTGCTGAACGCCTTGGGAACAAACAGCTTGATTTTGCCGAAATCAGCGGTGAAAGCCCTCGCGACGGCGGAGGAGTCGGAATATCTGTGAAGCTTATAGATTATGGCGTCTGTTAAATGCCTGCTCATCCGAAATAGCGAAGGAGAACCGCTGAAACCGAGAAGTATATTGAAAGCCCCAGTATGTCGTTCAGCATGCTTATGAAAGGGCTGGAGGCAACAGCGGGATCAAAGTTAAAGCGTATCAGCGTTGCCGGAACAAAGGTGCCTGAAAAGGTTGCCAGCGTCATGGCGAAAAACATTGCTGTGCCCACCACAAGTCCGATGGCGGGAGAACCTGACCATAAAGGAGCGATGAAGGCAAGAAGAATGCCGATCGTTATACCCATTATCATGCCCACGCGCATCTCTTTCAGCATTATAGGGATAATATCCGTAGGGGATATTTTGCCCAGAGCAACGCCGCGTATGAGAATTGTGGCCGACTGGCTGCCAGCGTTGCCTGCCATGGCCATGATGATAGGTACAAAAGGAACAAGCATGGCAAAATCCTTTGCGTGCCCCTGAAAAAAGGTCAGGACAATACTGGCGACTATGGAACCCACAAAGGTTACTATAAGCCACGGAAGCCTGACCTTGGCGATTTTTACGGAATTGTTGGCAAAAAGAAGCTCATCATCAGACGAACCGACCATCATATAAAAGTCTTCCGTTGCTTCCTCACGGATGATGTCGATTACGTCGTCAACGGTGATGATACCCACAAGGACATTAAACTCATCCACAACGGGAACAGCGAGAAGGTCATATTTTTCAACGACTTTGGCCACATCTTCCTGATCCTCGTGCGTGGTTACGTGTATCACGTCCGTAGTCATTATCTCATACAGCTTTTTTTCCGGAGCGTTCAGAATGAGCTGACGGAGGGAGATAACGCCCACAAGCCTGTTTTCATCGTCCGTAACATAGAGATAGAAAACCATATCCACGTTTTTCGCCCCGTGGAGTGACTTTGTGGCCTCTTTGACCGTTGTCTCCTCGTTAAGTGAGAAGAAGCTGGTGTTCATGATTGAACCGGCCGTATATTCTTCGTAATTAAGGAGCTGTTCCACTTCGCTTATCTGATCGTTGTCCCCTATTAGGCTGAGAACCGAGTTTGAGATCTCGTCAGGGAGAAGACGCACAACATCAGCCGCGTCATCACTTTCCATGTGTTCGACTATACGGGCGATTTTTTCGGGTTTCTGATCGGAGATAACGGTTATGACATCGGCTTCGTTCATTTCGACAATGATTTCCGCCATGAGCTTCTCATCCTTGATATGGCTGAGAAGCTTTTTACCGTCTATGTCGTTGAGGTTATTGTATATTACTGCGATATCCGCAGGGTGCAGCTTGGAGAGCGTTTTCTCAAGTGCGACCCTTGCGTTTCTTCTGATAAGTTTTTTGACGCTTTCTAATGAAACCTTTAATCTTGGGGTGAGCATCTACCGGAGTCCCTGTATTCTCAAAAATTCATCCTTGTCTGCCCAATCATTACGAATCTTAACCCATAATGCAAGATGAATTTTGACTCCGAAAAATTTCTCCAGATTTATTCTTGCTTTTGTTCCAATCTCTTTAAGGCGTGAGCCCTGCTTTCCGATAACCATCCCCTTGTGACTTTCACGGGCAACTATTATGGAAGCGGATATCTCCATGCGGCCGTCCTCCGTGTCCTCCACGGACTCTGTCTCCACCACTATGCGGTAGGGGAGCTCATCCTGAAGCTGCTCAAACACCTGTTCCCTTACATATTCTGCGATAAGCATTTTTTCGGGAACTGTCGTTATCTCCTCACTGTCAAACATAGGCATTCCTTCGGGAAGGTGCTTCACAGCAAGCTCAAGGAGCAGATCAACATTTTTGCCCGTCCTCGCGCTTATGGGCACGACTTCCGCAAAGTCAAGCAGAGGGAACATTTTTTCAGCTAGCAGAAAGGCCTTTTCCTTCTTGAATATATCAAGCTTGTTGATAACAAGAAACTTCTTCGCCTTCGAAGCCTCAAGGATTTTCACAAGGTTCCTGAACTCGGGCCCCATATGTTCATCCGCCTGAACCATAAGGAAGAGGATATCCGCCATATCAATGGAATCCGCCGCCTGCTGCACCATAAGCCTGTTCAGCGTATCTTTCGCCTTGTGGTAGCCCGGTGTGTCGATGAAAACTATCTGGTAGTCCTCGCCGGTTTTTATCCCCTGAATGTTTGTTCTGGTTGTCTGGGGTTTGTTTGAAACAATTGCTATTTTTTCGCCTATGAGGCTGTTAATCAGTGTGGATTTGCCCACATTGGGTCTGCCCAGAATGGAAACAAACCCTGATTTATATATTTCGGACATCAGACCTCCACGTCATCTGCCACAGGATTATCCTGTATCTTTTTCATTTCTATTTTGCATATTTTCCTGTCTTCGATTTCAAGCACAGTCAGCGTGCTGCCGCCGAAGATATATGAATCGCCCTGCTCCGGCACTTTGCCCGCAAGGTCGTACACAAGTCCGGCCAGAGTTTCGTATTTCTCCATCTCTTCCGTCTTTTCAATATCGAACTCATCGCAGAAATCGTCAATATCCATCATGGCGTCCAGAACATAGGTGTCTGTGTCAGTCTGTTCAACCTCAATGTCCGCCTGCTCGTCCTCGTCATATTCGTCGTATATTTCGCCCACTATCTCCTCAAGCACGTTCTCAAGGGTGAGAAGCCCCGCCACACCGCCATATTCATCAAGGACAATGGCCATATGGTTTCTTGTTTTCTGAAACTCGGTGAGCATAGTGTCTATCTTCTTCGTGCCGGGGATGAAGTAAGGTGCGCGGAGCATTCCGCGGAGGTTGAAGGTGCTTTTATCCTCCCTTGTAAAAACAAGAAGGTCTTTGACGTTGAGTATCCCGATTATTTTGTCTATTGTGTCTTCATATACAGGCAGACGTGAAAACTCGTTTTCGAAAACCTTATTCATTATGATGTCAAAATCTTCGTTCACATTCACGGCTATTATGTCCCTTCTGGGAACCATAATCTCTTTAATGCTCATGTCTCCCAGTTCGAAGATGTTCTGAAGCATCTCCTTCTGGCCGTTTTCAAGAACTCCTTCCTTTTCGCCCACGTTGATTATGAACTCAAGCTCCTCTTCCGTGATCTGCGGTTTTTTATCAAGCTTTCCGCCGGAAAGCTTGATCATCGCCACGACAAACTTGTTCATTGCGTATGTCGCGGGGAAAAGAACGGTGTAAAACAGCTTCAGAATGCGCATAAGAGCAATTGACATCGCTTCCGCATTATGCTTGGCAAAGGTTTTCGGGGTGATCTCGCCGAATATGAGAACCATCAGGGTCATAATCCCCGTTACAGCGGCGATCTGCGCATCACCGAATATCCTTCTGGCCATATCAGCCGCAAGAACAGACCCGAGAATATTAACCACGTTGTTGCCTATAAGAATGGTGTTAAGCACTTTGTTGGGATGATAAAGCCAAAGCTCAAGGATTTTTGCTTTCGGGTTTTCTTCGATCATATGCCTGACCTTCATCTCGCTGAGCGATGTCAGTGCAGTTTCACTTCCTGAGAAAAATCCTGAAAACAAAAGACAAACGAATATTGATACCGACTGAAGCAGAATACTGTCAGTTTCCAAAACAATTCACCTCTGATGAGAATATGAGTAAATACGCCGCAGAAAAGGGCGCAGTATATCCGTAAAAATAAGCGGGAATGGCGTTTCCGTTAAAGGAGAACGCAGAAATCGGGTACGGTTCGGAAGGAGGCTTCTTTTTCATGAGCGGATATTAGCATAAAAAAAACTGCTCTTCCACACCAAAACGTGCGGAAACAGCGACTTTTCCATAATTTGACAGGTTTTAAGGTACAAGGCCTTCCTCAATAAGTTTGCGCAGGATTTCCTCCTGCATATCAAACATTTCCTTCTCGTCCTCTTCGGATGTTTCATGGTCGAACCCCAGAAGATGAAGAAGGCCGTGAATATACAGAAAAGCAAACTCCCTTGCAAGCTCTATTTCATTTTCCTGCGCCTGCCTTTTCGCCGTGTCTATGGAAATGGCAATATCCCCAAGCATTCCGCCGTCATCTAGCGGATATTCAGCCATAGGGAAAGAGAGAACATCAGTGGCATAGTCCTTCTGTCTGTAGCCGGCGTTCAGAGAGCGGATCTCCTCATCGTCAGTGATAAGAACGGAAATTTCCGCCTCCTCAAAGGCGGCCTCCGCAAAAGCGAAAACCTCAAGGGAGATTTTTTTCAGAAACTCAACATCAAAGCCGCTGTCAGTTTTATCCGTAAGAAGAACATCTGCGATCACTTTATTTTTTCTCCTCAAACACTTCGTAAGCCTGAATTATTTTCTGCACCAAGGAGTGTCTGACCTCATCCTTCTGGCTGAATTCAACAAAACCTATGTCATCTATCCCTTTCAGTATCTCCCGCACAAGAATAAGCCCTGATTTTTTGGAGGAAGGCAGGTCAATCTGCGTTATATCCCCCGTAACCACTGCCTTTGAACGGAACCCCAGACGGGTGAGGAACATCTTCATCTGCTCGCTGGTGGTATTCTGCGCCTCATCCAGAATTATGAAGGAATCGTTCAGCGTTCGCCCTCGCATGAAAGCCAGCGGTGCCACCTCTATGATATTCTTCTCCACCAGAGCGGCCACCTGCTCTATGTTCATCATGCTGTAAAGCGCGTCATACAGAGGGCGGAGATAGGGATTGATCTTATCTGCTATGTCCCCGGGGAGAAAGCCGAGGTTCTCCCCGGCCTCAACCGCCGGACGGGTGAGAATTATGCGCGCCACCTTCTTTTTCAGAAACAGGTGCACGCCCATAGCCATGGCAAGATACGTTTTCCCTGTTCCCGCGGGGCCAATGCCGAAAACAAGATCCTTGTCCTTGATCGCCTGCAGATATTCCTTCTGACGGGGCGATTTAGGCGAAACATTCTTCGTTCTGCCCGCAACCTTCACAGACTCAAGGAGGATTCCGCTTACGTCAATCTCCTGATCATCATCCATCATCCGCAGGGCATCGCTGACCCCTGCTTCGGTCAGTTCCCCCTTCATGGCCATTTCACGCAGATGGTCTATCAGGCGCACAGCCCTTAAAACATCGGCCTTGTCCCCTTTGATGGTAAACTCGTCCCCCATCACGGATATGTTCACGTTAAAAGCGGATTTAACCGCGCGTAGGTGCTGATCGCCACTGCCCAGTATCACAGGTATCAGCGGCTGATGAATGCTTATTATTTCCGAATATTCTCTGCTCAAAGCTTTATTCCCCTTTCCCCTGCAATTCTTTTCGCGAGGGCAAGTTCTTCCTCTTTTGAGGATATTTCATGATCGAGCTTCGCCCGTTTTATCTCTTTCAGAATCTCTCCGTAAACGCCCGAAGGGGGTATCCCCAGCGCTTTGAGGTCGTTTCCGTCCACGGAGGGCGCAACAAACCTGTAAACGGTGAGATATTCCTTGAGCAGCCATTCATACTCCTGCCCCAGAACAGCCACAGCCGCAGTGACAGCCTCGGTTTTCATGCCGTCGAAAATCTCTGTTATGGCTGACGCCTTCACGTCTTTCAGACGCTTCACCTGCCAGACAGCATGTTTAAACTTATAAAAAGCTTCCGCAAGCTCATCATAAAGCCTGCCCGTGATCTCAAACCTTGAGGCGAGGCGCTTCATCTCCGGCCTGCTCAGGTCGGCAAACAGAATGCAGAAACGGCTTATCCATAGCTCAAGCTTATCCTCAAACTGAAAGGAGTACCATCCGTTAATTTTCTTCAGAACTGCGAATCTGTCCAGCTTGAAATCATCGATCGCCATATTTTCATGAAAAAATTTGAGCATATCGTATTTCTTCATCATCAGCAGAGCTTCCACAAAGCTGTCTTCTGATAAAATATACTTCAGTTCAAGGTACATCCTCTGCCCGACAACTCTTTCCAGTAGTTTGAGGGATACGGCGTGCTTGAGCAGTTTTTCGGTGTGCGGGCCTATGGCAAATCCGTAGCGCACGGCAAAGCGAACTCCGCGCAGGCATCTGGACGGATCATCCACAAAGCTCAGACTGTGCAGAACCCTTATTTTTTTATCAACTATATCCTTCTGACCGCCGAAGAAATCCAGCAGAAGGCCGAAATCGTCCCCCGTGAGCTTCATTGCCATGGCATTTATACTGAAATCACGCCTGTAGAGGTCGTTTCGTATTGACGCATTCTCAACCTCCGGAGCGGAGGCGGGATTTGTGTAGTATTCCGTTCTGGAAGTGGCGAAATCGACACGGAAACCGTCTTTGAATATCACCACCGCAGTTTTGAACTTAAAATGTTCCGATACCTTGGCTTTTTTCATGGCGGCAAAACGCTTGGCAAGAGCCGGAGCATCCCCCTCCACAACTATATCTATATCCATATTCGTGTTCTGCATGAGAATATCACGCACCACACCGCCCACAAGATAGGCGTTCAGCCCCATCTGCTCCGCCAGACGGCCTATGTCCGCCAGTATTCTGTTAATCCTGTCCGGCAGGCAGTTTTTCACGAGGGAGCTTATGTTTTTCAGCTTCTGAGGCTGTTTGGTCTGGTGGTGTCTGGGGAGCTTGGTTATCTCCTCATGCATAAGACGAAGAAGATCGGTGCGGGTTATCACACCTTCAAGCTTTCCGTCTTTCACAACCGGAAGCATCTTCTGGTTCAGGGAGAGCATCATCTCCTCCGCCAGATAGTAAGGCACATCAGGCTCAACCGACCGGAACTCAATCTGCATGAGCGAGCGCACAGGCTCGCTTTTAAGCCCGTGCTTGATGCCCTGAAGAATGTCCCGTCTGGAAATAAGCCCGACGGGTATGCCGCCGTTGTCCACAACGGGCATCATATTCAGGTTGTATTTCATGAAAAGATCCATCGCCATCTCAAAAGTGCCTGTTATGGGAACGGTTTTTACAGGATATGTCATAATATCCTTCGCCAGACGGACAGGATGTATGTTTTCGCTTATAACTATTTTCAGTAGATCAACGCATTCGGTGAGGGTCATTTTTTTCACAATGGCGCTTGCCGCGCTGGGGTGTCCGCCGCCGCCGAAACGCTCCATCACAACCGAGCAGTCTATCTCGTCCGCCCTGCTCCGCCCCACAAGAACTATGCGCTCTCCGGCACGGACAGCAATGAACAGAGCGTCCATGCTCTCCATATCTATAATGCGGTGGGCAATCACGGCTATTTCCCCTATGTAGCGGTCGGTTGTTGCGTAGGAAAGCCCGACAGATGCACCCTGAATATGAAAAACATTCATATTCACAAGCAGTTCGT
>JBFWJG010000072.1:0-8952 GCA_050253335.1 Deferribacterales bacterium
GTTTCAGGGAAAAGATAAGATCAAGGTGTTTTTTGGTATAAAAACGCTGTCCGCCTCCTGATTTAACAGGGCGTAGCTGTTTAAACTCCTTCTCCCAAAAACGCAGTACGGAGGATTTAAGCTCCGTAATCTCGCAAACTTCGCCTATTTTGTAGTAAAGCTTGTCAGTCATTTACCTCGTCTTTAAAAATCTGGCTTGGTCTGAAAACCACAACAGTGCGGGGTTCGATAACTGTTTCCACGCCTGTTTTAGGGTTTCTGCCGATTCTTCTGCCTCTTTTTTTAACTTCGAAGTTGCCGAATCCGGAGATTTTGACGTTGTTCTTATCAAGGATATTCCCCCTGATTGCATCAAAAACTTCATCCACCACCTTGGAAATATCCTTCTTGGTAAGTCCAAGTTTTTCGTGCACGGTTTCGACGATGTCAGCTTTTGTCATAACAGCCTCCCTTATAGACAAAATTATAATAGCCTTTTATTTACAGTCAATTACTTTTATCTGTAGAAGGTACGAGCCGTATATTTTCCGCATTTGCCTTGTTATAGGAGATGAAATTCCGGGCTTTTTCGGCGGCCGTACAGCAAACTGTTATATTATATACACTATTTTCAATTTTTACCTGTTTAATTGCAGCAGGTATATTATTTTTTTTCACAAACTCAATAGCCTGTTCCCTGTCGGGCAGATCGGCGACAAATTCAACTCCTCTGCCTGCTATCTGTGTTTTTGCTCCCGGAACAAGCCTGTATACTCTCCATGCGGTTGTCTCGGAGGAAGAAACAAGCTTTTCTGTTCCTTTGAGTCCGGCTCTTTCCGCGTTGGCAAGGATAGTGTATCTTTTTGCTGAATTAACGTTTTCAAATTCGATACTGTATATCTTTTCGGGCACGGACGCGGGAAGCGCGGCAATTTTTGCAGGAGCGGGCTTAGGTTTATTCTCAACAGCCTTCACCGGCTCTTTTTTAGTTTCAGCAGGCTTCGGCGGCTGAGTTTTTTCCGCTTTGACTTCCGCAGGCTTCGCGGGAGCGGTGCTTACTGCCGGAGGCTGTGCCGGCTTCTGTTCAGGTGCACCGGATTTGAGTTCGCGCCCTTCCTCTCTGCCCACTGCCACATAGGTTCCGCGGGCAATCTCAGTCTTGCGAGGGGGCGGTTCTGTTGTTACATCAAGAGATTTTACAGCAACAGCAGTCGGTTCGGGCAGGACTGCGGTTTCGGCTTCCGGTTCGGGAACATAGTCGGATTCTATAACGACCGTGGTTTCCTCAGCATTTTCATCAAGGAAAACAATTTCGCCTATTTTGGTGAACCCTTCTCTTTCCAGACGTGTTTTCGGAACGGAAGAAACGCCTCCCTCCGGTTTTTCTGGTGCTGAGGGCTGAACAAGCCCTGCTGGGGAAGTACCTGTGTTGTAGTAGAAGTATGAAACTGCTCCGGCACTGAGGGTGAGAAGGAGAGCCGCCGCATAAACAGGGCTGAGAAGCCTGCGCGGCTTAGGTCTGCTTTTTTCCTGAACGGGAGCAAGGACAAGCTGCGTGAACAGCTCGTCCTCTATCTCTCCGTGCATCAGACGGTGTATGTCTGAAAAGCTTTTATCATGATATTTAAGTAAGTTTATTCCATTCATTCCCTAAGTGTTCCGGAGCTTATGCCCCTTTCTGCTCCTCGATAATTTTCTCCATCAGGTGAGTGGGAACCTCTTCATAACGGCAGAACTCCATGGTGAACATGCCGTGTCCGCCTGTCATGCTCCTGAGATCCGGCGCATACGCCAGAACCTCTGCCATAGGCACTTCGGCGCGGATATGCTGTCCGTTTGCCTGAGGCTCGACATTTGCTATCCGTCCTCTTCTGGAGTTAAGGTCACCTATCACTGCACCAGTTGTATCATCAGGAACGAAAACGTCAAGGTTCATAATCGGTTCCAGAAGAACAGGCTTGCATTCGGCGGCAACTTTTTTAAATGCCATGGAGCCTGCGATCTTGAAAGCCATCTCCGATGAATCCACCGAATGGTATGATCCGTCATACAGACTGACCTTAAAATCGACCAGAGGGAAATCGGCGAGAATACCTTCCCTTGATGCTTCATATATACCTTTTTCCACTGCCGGTATATAGTTTTTCGGCACAGCGCCGCCGACTATGTTGTTTGCGAACTCAAAACCGCTGCCTCTGGGCATAGGTTCTATTTCGATCCAAACATCGCCGTACTGCCCTCTTCCGCCGCTCTGTTTCTTATATTTGCCCTGCCCTTTGGCTTTGCCGCGTATGGTTTCCATGTAGGGAACCTTAGGCGTTTTCAGCTCAACCTGAACGCCGAACTTGTTCTGAAGCCTTTCCGCCACGACCTCGATATGCATCTGCCCCATTCCCTTGAGAAGCTGTTGTCCGGTCTGCTCGCTGCGCTCCACACGGATTCCCATGTCCTCTTCCATAAGACGGTGAAGACCTGATGAAACCTTGTCCTCGTCATCTTTTGATTTGGGAACAATGGAATAAGCCAGAACAGGCTCATTCAGTTCCGGTTTTGGGAAAAGCACTTTCTTTTTGCCACTGCAAAGTGTGTCGAAAGTGTCGGTATATTTAAGTTTATTCACCATAACTATCTGGCCTGCAACGGCTTTGTCAATCTTAATATGGTTTTTTCCCTGAAGAAGATAAAGCTGGGATATACGCTCCTTCTCTTCTTTATCTGTGTTGTAAACTTCGGAATCGCTCTTCATCTCGCCTGAGAAAATCCTTATGAGGGAGAGCTTTCCGGCGAAAGGATCAATGAATGTTTTAAATACGAACGCTGAAAATTCCGACTCATTCGGAACAGCGACAAAGTCTTCGCCAGTGTCAATATTTTTAGCTATTTTATACTCTCTCTCAAGGGGTGACGGAAGATATTTTATTATCGCCTCAAGAAGGAGCTTGCTGCCGATATTTTTTACCGCGGAACCGCAGAGAACGGGAATAAACTGCTTGCTGATCGTTCCTTCGCGAAGCCCTTTCTCTATTTCTTCCTCCGTGAGTTCTTCACCTTCAAGGAATTTTTCTATGAGCTCATCATCAGTCTCGCTAACAGCCTCAAGGAGCTTGCCCCTGTATTTTTCGGCTTCCGCCGCGTATTCAGCGGGAATTTCCTCCACTTTGTACTGAGCTGTGGGTTCTGCCGGATAAACGTACGCTTTCATTTTAACAAGGTCGATAATCCCTTTGAAATCATCCTCTTTGCCGATGGGAATGAAAATGGGGAGAGGAACAACATTGAAAGATTTCTCTATATCGCCCAGAGCACGGAAAAAGTCCGCCCTGTCCTTATCCATTTTGTTTACAAAGACAATTTTAGCCAGATCATTTTCATCCGCATACTGCCAGACTCTCTGTGTTTCCGCCTTAACGCCTGTAATAGCACTGGCTATAACAACTGCGCCGCCCACGGCGGTGACTGCCGCCTTGGTCTCATGCAGGAAGTTGGAGTAACCGGGTGTGTCGACAATGTTAATCAGGTGCTTGTTCCATTCGATTGAGGATACTTTGGAGTGGATTGACAATTTTCTCTTTATCTCAACAGGGTCAAAGTCCATGAAGCTGGTGCCGTTTTCGACACTGCCGATACGGTTTACTGCGCCCGCGTTGAAGAGAATAGCTTCCGCCAGACTGGTTTTACCCGCACCTCCGTGGGAGATGAATGCCACGTTTCTTATTCTGCCAATCTCCATTTCTACCTCCGAACTGCTTGTTTATAAGATTAAAACCACAGGCGCCGCCTGCGGGCAAAATTAACTTATGAGCAAAGAGGCTGTCAAAAACTCAATAAAACAGCATGAACAGGAATTAACCCCCCATCCTGAATAAGTTTATCAGAGTTTGAACGAAATTCAATGATTTGAAGCTGATTTTTTTTATTTATCTGTTTGTTATATTGTGCAATCATAAGTAAATTGTGTTCAGGATAACTATCAGGCTTATTTCTGAGAACATTTCATTGATCAAACTTTCAACTTCATTTAGTAGTGTATTAAACAAAAGGAGATATCAATGAACTCACAAGGTAACGGCACGGGCGGGAGCCCGTGGGGCGACGAGAAGTTTGACTTCAAGATCAAAAAGCCCGATATCAAGCTGCCCGGAGCGTCGTTTATCGGCCTCATCATTGTGGCGGTTTATTTCGCCAGCGGCTTTTTCATTGTAGCCGCTGACGAACAGGCGGTTATCAAGCGTTTCGGTGCTATCAACAGGATAGTCAGCGCCGGCCCTCACTATCACCTGCCATACCCCTTCGAAACCATAGACAAGGCAGTGGTTACTCAGGTTCACAGGATAGAGATCGGCTTCAAAACAGGCACAAGGGGCGGCTATCAGGAGATTCCCAAGGAATCGCTTATGCTCACTGGTGATGAAAACATCGTAAGCATCGCTCTCAGCCTCCAGTACAGGATAACGGATATCGAAAGCTATCTCTACAACGTGAATAACGTTGAGGTAACTATCAAGGACGCCGCGGAATCCGCGATCAGAGAGGTTGCAGGCAGAGAGATGATCGATGACATCCTCACAGTCGGCAAAGGCAGAATCCAGAACGAAACACAGAAGATCCTTCAGGACATGCTTGACTACTACAAAACCGGCGTGACCATTGTTGCTGTTCAGCTTCAGGACGTGGAACCCCCAATTGAGGTTGTGGACTCGTTCAAGGATGTCGCAAGCGCAAGAGAAGATAAAAACAGGTTCATAAACGAGGCCGAAGCCTACAGAAACGAGCTTATACCCAGAGCCAGAGGTCAGGCGGAATCAATGATTCAGGAAGCGGAAGCCTACAGAAAGGAAAAAGTTGAACAGGCTCTCGGCGATACCTCAAGGTTTAACCAGATTCTTGCCAGCTACTCCAAATCTCCCTCCGTCACCAAAAAGAGGATGTATTTTGACACCATGGCGGAAGTCTTCAAGGGCAACCAGAAATATGTGTTTGACGACAGCATAGAGAACATATCGCCCCTCCTCGGGCTTGACGGAATTAAAGGAGGTCTGGCGAAATGAAAAAGGAACTTTTAATACCGGCTATAGTGATTGCGGCGTTTATCGCCTTCAAATCCCTTTTCATCATAGTGGACGTGACCGAGCATGTAGTGATAACCCAGCTCGGAAAACCTGTTAAGAGCTACTCTGATCCTGGACTGTACTTTAAGATTCCTGTGATTCAGAAGGCCATTTTTATGTCCAAAAAACTTATCGAGTATGACGCAAGCTCATCGGAAATACTCACAAAGGACAAAAAAGCCCTTGTGATAGACAACTACTGCCGCTGGAGAATAGCAGATCCGCTGAAGTTCTACCTCACGGTGAGGGACTACAGAAGCGCATTCCACAGGCTGGATGACATCATTTACTCCGAAATGAGAAACGAACTCGGAAAGCATGACCTCATTGATGTTATAAAAACAAACAGAGGCATGATAATGGCCAATGTCACCACTCTCTCCAGAGAAAAAGCCCTTGAATACGGCATAGACATTCACGATGTCCGCATTAAGCGCGCTGATCTGCCCACTCAGAACGAGAAGGCGGTTTATGAGCGTATGAAGGCCGAGCGTAACAGAATCGCCAAACAGTACCGCTCAGAGGGCATGGAAGAGTCGCAGATTATTAAAGCAACCACCGAGAAGGAAAGAGCAATAATAATCGCCGAGGCTTACCGCAAAGTTGAGGAGATAAAAGGTAAAACCGACGCTGAGGTCATTAACATCTACGCAAGCGCGTATAACAAAGACCCTCAGTTCTATGAGTTTTATAAATCTCTGGAAGTTTACAGGAACGTCCTCAATGACAACAGCACAGGATTTTTCCTCACAACCAACAACAAAATGCTGAGGCTGCTTCAGAAAGGCGAATAACCGCTGAAAGGCTGATGATTTAAATTCAGAGCCCTTCGCTCCCTTTGCGGACGAAGGGCTTTTTAATTATCTGCACGGAACACGGAAAGTTCCGTCAAGTTCTTTATTTGAAAGGATAAAATCGTAACCCACATTGTTTGCCGCGTCACAGAAGGCTTCAACGGGGAAAACATACTCAACGCCGAACACAGGCTTGCCTTTCTGTATGAAAGGATAGAGAAGATCGCACTCGTTGGTTTCAAAGCACTGCTCAGAAACGGCAAAATCGAAGACATCCGCCAAGTCCGCAACCTGAACAAAATTGTTCCTCAGACCGATGGCAAGCCCCCGCCTGTGAGCCGCTTCCGCCAGAAAACGGTTAAAGACAAGCTGGTCGTCATAGGAGATTTCAAAGCCTGTGTCTTCTCTGTATCCGTTCACCCTGTCAGCATCCACAGCGTCACAGCCTTTTCGCACAGCCAGTTCAAGGCGCGCCTCGATAAGAGGAGCAAGCTTAGCGGTGCTCCGAACATCAAGCCACCTCTGCCCTTCCCAATCGAGGAGTGGTTTGCCTATGAGCTCCTGAGGGAAAGCCTCCGCATCAGGCCTCCAGTCCTCAATGGTTCCCGCGCTGAAATAGCAGACAACTCTCTTTCCTTCAGAATGCAGAAGCCGGATCATGGATTCATCAGTATTAAAAAGATCCACATCATACACGGCCGCATCATCATACTTAACAAGCTCGCCCTGAAGCTGGATATGCCAGCTTTGACCCGGAGCGGGTCTCCAGCGTTCCGGCATTTCCTCCTTCTTCATGCGGGAGCAGGAAAAAACAAGCGCAGTCAGGGTGATAAGAAGAAGGCTATTCCTTAACGCAGACCGCATCCAGCTCCACCAGAACCCCTTTCGGCAGTGCGGAAACCTCCACCACAGCCCTTGCAGGTCTGTGTCCGGAAAGTTCCCTTGCGTAAACCTCGTTAAACTCAGCGAACTTGCCCATATCTCTGATATAAACTGTAACCTTGACTATATCCGTGAGAAGAAAACCGGCATCACGCACTATTGCGATAAGGTTGTGGATGGCTTTTTCCGCCTGAGCTTCCACAGTTTCACCGACTACTTCTCCGGTTTTCGGGTCAAGGGGAATCTGTCCTGATACAAAAAGCATATTTCCGGCGGAAGCCGCCTGAGAATAGGGCCCTATGGCCGCCGGAGCGTTGTCTGTGGTAACTGTTTTCATGCTACACCTTCAATCCTTTGATTATTTTCCATGAGAGAACATATCCGTCACCTTGGCCGATAACGGAAAAAAATTTATCGTATTCGGAATTATCCTTGAAAAGATATCTGTAAAAGCTGTCGGTGGAGAAAACAGACATGACCTCAGAACTTGTGGTGTCTGAAAGTACCTCTTCAGTGCGTATGTTTACAAAGAGGTTGCTCATTGAGTTGAATAGAGTTGAGTACCACCTTCCCAGCTTGTCCCTGACGGGAACTCCGGAAGCGGCGCTGAAAGCTGCCAGCATGTCCCGCCCCTGCCTGTCGTAAACAGTGGGATAAACAGCCAGAATGAGGCTTCCGCCTATGTTCAGACAGCCGTGCAGAGCATAAGCGACATCATGCACAGGCTGAAAACGGAACGTGCCGCCGAGAGAGATGACCAGATCCGCTTTCAGTTTTCTTAAAGTAAACGAAAGGTTTCTGTCTATCCTGACAGGATTTATCCCTTCGTAGTTAATCATTTTGAGATCGGTAAGGGCTGAAACGCTTGTAAATCCTTTGTTATCCACAAGGTAGCGTGCTGTAACAAAATCATTAAAAGAGAGATCCGCGACGCCTGACACACCAAGATTTGCGGATGTGTCTATTCCGTCCAGAAGTTTATAATAAGTAAGGTGAATATCTTCCATGCCCGTGTAACTCAAATGACTATCTCCAAAAACCTTTTCGCTTTACACAGCCTTATGTTTCGTATATTCTTTATCGGTTGAAACTCTTGCACCCTCTTCGGCGCACAGGGGTTTCACACGGTTAAAATATCTTTTATTAACAAAAATATCAATAGAGAGGATATATACGTCTGATGCAGGTTAACGATATATTATCAATGATTGAAAAACAGAGAGACGAAGTTGAGAAAGAGCTGCTCAGGAATCTTGATTCCGACGTTCAGATGGTGAACGAGGTTGCCTCATATGTTTTCGAGAGCGGCGGCAAAAGACTTCGTCCGGTTTTTCTGATCCTCTCCTCTCTTCTCTGCGGATATGACGGCCCCAGAACAGCGGCGCTCAGCGGCGTTGTGGAATACATACACACGGCGACTCTTCTCCACGATGATGTAATAGACGGCGCAATGTACAGAAGAGGCCGCAAAAGCGCCAATACGGTTTTCGGCAATGACATAACCGTTCTCTGCGGCGATTTTCTCTATTCCAGAGCCTTTATGAACCTTGTGAAGGACGGAAACCCCGAAATTCAGATGACCCTTGCCGTGGCCGCCAGAACAATGAGCGAAGGCGAGGTCTTTCAGCTCATAAAAACCGCGGACATAAAAATCACAATGGACGACTATCTGAAAATCATAAACAGCAAAACCGCGGTTCTCTTCTCCTCCTGCTGTGAGATAGGCGCCCTCCTCGGCGGTCAGAGCGATGAAAAACGCACAGCCCTGAGGGAATTCGGCAAAAACCTCGGCATAGCCTTCCAGATGAGCGATGATATACTTGATTATCTCGGAGACGAGGCAAAAACAGGCAAAAAACCCGGAACAGACTTAAAAGAAGGCAAAATAACCCTGCCTGTGATAGTTCTTCTGGAAAACGCATCCGAAGAAGAAAAAATCAGGATACGCGAAATAATCGTCAATGAAAACTCAGATGATGAAAACCTCAGCTATATAATAGAACTGATGAAAAAATATGATGTTAAAAGAAAATCAGAGGAAATTCTCGACAGCTACTCGGCAAAGGCAAAAGAGAGCCTGCTGGCTTTTGAAGCAGGCAGATACAGAGAAGCTCTTGAGAGTCTTGCGGATTATATGATCAAACGGGAAAAATAAATGCTTAAAGAGGCACGTTTTTACGAACTGCGGG
>JBFWJG010000073.1:0-8489 GCA_050253335.1 Deferribacterales bacterium
AGTTAATCTGAAGAACAATACCCAGAACAGCCAGCAGCATTATTGTCACAAAAATCTGTAACTGTCGAAATAGGGTCATTTTAATTACCTCTTATATATTTCAAGGTCGATCTCTTTGAGCTTCTGAAGGTTCTTGGATGATGAGGGATTCACCCTCTTCCCGAGCCCTTGCTGCTTCTGGATGTAGAGGTCATTTGCCGTAAAACTGTAAACAGGCACAAGATCATTTCTGTCTGTGGCAGGCAGAATCTGCTTATTGTAATTATCAAGAACAAGCGGAACAGCGCTTTGTTTGGGGTAGTAGGAAACAACCATGTGCGCAACCTCGGCATAGCCTATAGCCTTAACATACGTCAGGAAAAGCTTCTCCTGCGGAACTCCGAGCTGAATCAGCGTAAGGAACTTAGCCACAGCGTAGTCCTCGCAGTCTCCCATGCCTTTCCCCAGAAACTCAAGCCTGCTTGCCCAATAATCACTCTTACCCCATGCCTGCGCGTCTGAACGGTACTCAACCTGATTGAAAAACTTATTGACGCGGGTTATTTTTGTTTCCTCGTCTGCGGATGCTATCTCATTCATAAGATCCAGCAGTGCCTTCAGCCTTTTTTCCGCGTGTGCGCCGTAGCGGCTGTTAAACGCGGCGGCTGTGTCCTCAGGCACATAAAAAGTATCAGACGAAACCGCAGCAGCGACATAGATTATCGCTGCTGCGGATGTTAAAAGCAGTATTTGTTTAAATTTTATCATTACTCAGTATATCATCAGTTTCTGATAAGCTTAAACTCTATACGTCTGTTTTTCTGTCTGCCCTCAAGGGTCTGGTTGCTTACAAGAGGCATTGAGCTTCCTTTCCCGTAGGATGTCATGATGCCTTTGTTTACGCCCATTCCCGCAAGTTCGCTGACAACTGTTTCAGCTCTTCTTTCGGAGAGCTTCTGGTTATATCTCCTTGTGCCGGAAATATCGGTGTGGCCTACTATCTCAAGTTTATAACCGTCAAGACCCTTGATCTGTCCGGCTATGGTTTTGAGATATTCGCGCGCATCAGGCGTCAGCTCTGCTGAGTCAAAGTTGAAGTTGATGATATCCAGATGGAATGACTGTTCCTTTTTCGACTCATCAATGGCTAGAACCTTCTGTTCCTTCACGGCAACCCTCTCCTCCTTCGGAAGGATGTAGGGTTCGATTTTTTCAGGAACGTTGTAGCCGACTTCAAGACCTTTTTTGTCAAAGCATCCCCAGGGAAGAGTGTCAACCCCCATAAGAGAGTTGTCGCACTGGTCGCCTGTGTCTTTCACGGTGTCTTTGTCACGGTCTTCGCCCAGTTTTCTGTAAAGAGCGTAGTCAAATTCGTCTTTATAGTTTTTGAGCTCGACCTTTTCAAAAAGCCCTGTTTCGAACTCGCTAAGGAGCATTCCGGTCGACTGTGCAAGCCTGTAATATGCTGCGAGGAAAGAGTATTTCGACTGAACGAATGAGTTCTGCGCTGTGAAATACTCAGTCTCTATATCCAGCAGTTCAAGAAGGGTTCTTCTGCCGAGATGGTATTCTTCCTTGAACTCGACCAGAGTTTTTTCACTCATGTCAACATGTTCAGTGAGGAAGAGCTTCTTTGTCTGCTCAGCGGTGAAGATGTTCCATGCGAGACCGACTGTTTCATTTACGTTTCTGCGCTCGATGTAGCTTCTCTGATATTCTTTCAGCATCGACTCATAGTTGCCGGTTTTGCGGGCTTTTCTTATGCCGCCGTCGTAAAATGTGTAGCTGAGTTTAAGGAACGCTCCGGCGTTGTTTGTCCAGCCGTCGTCACCGCCGACATCGTTACTGTGTTCCGCCTGAAGCTCAAGATCCAGTGAAGGCCAGTAAGCTGATTTATCCTTCGCAAGGGTATGCTTCCTCACTTCTATGTTGTAGTTGGCAACACGAAGCGCCGGATGCACATGAAGAGCCATGTCCACGGCCTCTTCCTTGGTAATCGGAAGGGCACCTTCAGGTTCGGGAATAACAAAGACCTCAGGTCTGAGTATGCGGCCGAACTGCCTGTGAAACTTGACTATGGCCTGATTGAGATCCTGCTGCTGGGAAATGAAATTGCTTCTGGCAAGAGCAAAGCGCGATTCCGAGTTGGAAAGGTCTGATGCCCTGCCGAAGCCGGAATCGGTTTTTTCTTTTATCTGTTTGAGAATCTGTGCCTGTGTGAGAACATTCTGTCTGGCAAGTTCTACAAGCTCTGCGGATTTAAGAACTTCCAGATAAGCTTCCGCTGCTTCAAGAAACACTCTGTTCGCCGTGTTCAGAACATCATAGGCGGCCGCTTTTACGCGTGCTTCGGTTTCTTTGACATAGCTTGAAGTATGCAGACCGTTGAAAAGGTTCTGGCGTGCATATATACCTGCTCTTCTGGCGATAAGATCTTCGCTTTCATAGTTGGTATCATAGCCTTTTGTCACTTCGGGGCCTATGCTCGCCTCAGCGCTTATGTTCGGTTTATAACCGCTCTTAGCCATTCCAAGCTCAGACCTGACAGTCTGATACCTTTTGAGAGCTTCGAGTATTTCCGGGTTTGTCCTGACAATATCCTGGAGAACCTCCTGAAGAGGCATGAACTGAGCAGCCTGAGCACTGTCCGGCTGCATTTGTGACAGGCTTTCATCTGCGTATGCAGAGGGGGCAAATCCTGCCGTGCATAACAGAGAAAACAAAGCCGCGATGAAGAGAAGTTTTCTCCTTGTACTATTAAATAAGCACATACTAACACTCCTGTTATTAGTGTACGCAATAATGACAATTAAAGCATACCACTCTTGTCAACAGAATCAAACAAAAACTGTTATCAACAAGGCCAGAAAAATAGAAAAAAATCTTCACAGAGGGCTTATTATCGTTAATTATCAATAAGTAAAAAAATATTGTACTTGAGTACATTTTTTTCAGTTTTCTTTACGAGATTAACACCATAACAGAGAAAAATAATGTTTCCGGACAATAAGAATTATGTAATTATATATAATGTCTGCTGAGCGGTACGGCAGGGCTAATAATCTGCTGTGCCGAGCCGATTATATTTACTGATTGAAGTTATATACGAAGCGGATATTTAAATTACTAGTAGATTTGATTCTGCTGGATATTGAAGTGAACATACGTGGAAGCGTAAAGCTATGCTGTGCAAAAGAATATCTTGACAGCCGCGCCTTCAATAACATTTAATGATGAAACTTTATTGTCAGGTGGTTTTTATGTTTATGAAGTTCTATGAATACCTCGAAAAACATTTCTTTGACTCGATATCCAAAAAAATCATAGGCAATGTCGGCTTTCTTATTCTTCTCAATATCATAACTGTGGCAACCTTATACATCAGAGAAAAATCATTCGCGGGGAGCTCCGGCATTCCAGAGGTCGAATCATTCCTGACAGGCTCCCTCATCATTATAGGCATAGCGCTCTTTCTCAGCATCTGTGCCGGCGCGTTCATCATCTTTTTCATGCGCCACCTTTTTATAAGGCCGGTCAAAGCTATGATCCATGTTTTTGAGAGCACAGATGTCAACTCCAGCGACATATCCTGTTCACTGCCGAAAATGAGCTATGATGAATTCAGGCAGATGGCCGACAGCTATGACTCTTTCATGGATCACCTCCGCAGAAACATAGGCGTTTCCAGAAACATAGGCATCGAAGTGGCGATAGGCGGCGAAAAGGTCAGCAAAGCGGTTGAGTTCGCCACAGAAAGCATAAACAAACAAAATGAAATGGCGGAGCTTATATTTACCGCCAGCGAGCAGTCCACAACAGCTATAAACGAAATTGCGGTGAACTCTCAGGAGATTTCATCCTCAACAACAACAAACCTAGAAAGCGCAAAGGATATTTCAGTTAGGCTTGAGGAAGCCAGCGGGGAAATATCTCAGGTCGGTTCAATGATGGGCAGTTTCGGAAACACTGTTGAAGCTCTCTCCAATAACTCCGCAAATATCAAGCAGATCATTTCGCTGATTAAAGATATATCCGAACAGACAAACCTTCTCGCACTCAATGCCGCCATTGAAGCAGCCAGAGCAGGCGAGCACGGAAGAGGATTCGCGGTTGTGGCTGATGAAGTGCGCAAGCTCGCAGAAAGAGTAAAAGACGCAACAGACGAGATTGAGCATAACGTAAGCGATATGATCAGCCTTGTCAAGAACACCGAGAAAGAGACAGAAGTTATTGTAAGCTATACTGAAAACACCAAAAACGTCGTGACTGAGTCCGCCACGAAGTTTATCAGCATGGTGAACGATTTTGAAAGAAACAATGCACAGCTCATGACAATAGCATCCGCAATTGAAGAATTGTCTGTAACCAACAGCGAAGTGCATGAAAACATCATAAATATACGTGAACTGAGCAACAACGTGGCTCATATGATGACCGAAACCAGAAGCAGCACCAACACCCTCAGGGATGAAGCCGAGGAGCTCCAGGAAATAATGGCCACCTTCAAAACCGGACGGGGCGAGTTTGAAAAGATAACCTCAGAGCTTGCCGCTTTCAGGGACGCTGTTCAGACTGATCTTGAAAAGCTTGCCGAAAAAGGCGTCAATATATTCGATGAAAACCTGACAGCGGTTAAGAACACTAATCCTCAGAAATATGACGTGTCATACAGAAACGCCATGAAGAGCGAGCTTCAGAGCAAGCTTGACAGTGTCCTTCGCAGAATGCCGAACATCATTTACTCCGTTCCTGTGACGAAGAAGGGTTATCTGCCTGTTCATCACACTGAGTTTTCCAGAGAGCTTTCCGGCAACTGGGAATCTGACCTTAAATTCAGCCGCCATATGAAGATATATTTCGCCTCGCAGGCTGAGAAAAAACGTGCACAGAACCAGAAGCCGATTCTCCTTCAGACAATCATCAGGGACACGGGCGAAGTGTTTAACGATATCTCCATGCCCATCTATATTAAAGGCAAACACTGGGGCGCACTCATTACAGGGATAATGCCCGAGCAGATTAAAAAATAGGCTTTGAACATGCGGATAATAACGAAACTAAGAACAGGTGCTTTTGCCGGATTTATTTATGAAGCAAGATGGGCACTCCTCTTCACCTTCATTGTATATGGAGCAAACATCACAACATCCGACATAAGGGGCGACAGCATAATGTACACGATGGTCGCCAAAAACATCGTGACCATGAAGGAATATTTCATTCTTCATTATGACGGCGCCGACTATATGAATAAGCCCCCCATATTTTTCTGGATCAATTCCCTTATGATGGCTCTGTTCGGCTTCACCACTTTCTCCGCGAAGATAGGCTCCGTGCTGATCGCTGCCGCGCTGAGCCTGAGCATCTATCAGCTCGCAAAAAAACTGACAGGCTCAGCCAATATCGCCAATCTCACCGTGTTTGTAATGAACACCTCATACATTGTATACAGGCATAATTACTCCGTCCGCCTTGAAGGAGTCGTGACACTTTTCATGGTTCTCGCGGTTCTCTCTTACGTTTACTACACAGATGAAAACAGGCAGAGGTACATGTATCTTTTCGGCTTTTTCTCCGGTCTGGCGTTCATGTCGAAAGGCTTTGTGGGGATAATCCATCTTGGAGGAGTGGGGATATTCATGCTTCTTTACGGCAGGGAAGTCTTCTCAAAACGCAACCTGCCCCACCTGATTCTTGCCTTCATGCTTTTTCTTGCCACATTCGGGTGGTGGTATGCTTACGTAAGCCTGCACACTGATTTCTTTAACCACTTTTTCAATAATCAGGTGCTGGACAGGATGATGAACGGGCTTTTCCATGAGGAGGGCAAAAGCGCCAAATATCTGGAACGCCCTGTCTATCAGTATGTGATATATCTCAGCAAATACTATTTCATGTATATCCCGTTTCTTGTTTACGGGTGCTGGAAAGCACTTAAAAGCATGACTCCTGTTTACCGCAAGGGGATTCTGCTTGTATTCATCATAATGACTTTTGAGCTTTTTCTTATCCATTTTGTTTCAACAAGGGATAAAAGATATCTGTATCAGTTCTTTGTGTTTGCTTCTGTGTTCACTGCGGTCGGCGTGAGCTCGCTTATCAGGATCAGCTATGAAAAAATGCTGGCAGGCGTTTCAGTGATATATGCCCTGTTCCTTATTATTTATCCCGGGCAGACAAACTGGGACACTTACGGGTTTCTGGAAACACTGAAGAGCATGAGTTCCTCGTCAGGGATGCCTGTTGTGGCACGGGTTCAGGATTTTAAAAACCACGAAAACCGCGCGGGCGTAATGTATTTTCTGGATGAATACATCACGGATGAACCATTGAGCGGGGAATATTTCATGATAATCGAAAATGAAATGAGCGATCCGGCTCTCAGAGTCATAAGGGAAACAAGGCGGATAAAAATAGGCATAAAATCCGCGTCTGCGGAAATGCCTACTCAGTGAATCTTTTTGAGATCCGTGGTTACCCCTTCGTAAACATCCACAGTGCCGTCCTTCATATTAACTGCACCGTCTTTGGCTTTTGAAGGAAGCTTTCCGGCGTCCTCGCCTGCTTCCTTCCAGTCTTTCTTGGCTTCGGGCACTGCTTTTTTATATTCCTTTTTAAAACTGTTTCCGAAGTCGCGGGACATGCTGCATCCTGAAACAGCAACAGCAGCAGCCAGAAGCAAAGCTGGAAAAATCTTTTTCATGGTTTCTACTCCGGATTAACCGCGGCGCCTGATTTAAAGGCTTCCTGCTCAACTGCGAGCGCAACGGCATCATGCACCCTTCTGTCCAGAATGTTCGGCACCAGATCCCCTTCCATGGCGAATGAGGCTATGGTTTTTGCAGCCGCAATCTTCATGCGGTCATTAATAACTTTTGCTTTGGATGAAAGAGCGCCCTTGAACACTCCGGGGAAAGCCAGCGCATTGTTAACCGATTTGCCGTCAGCGGCAAAAATTGCGCCTGAGCCCACCGCAAGCTCGGGATCAATTTCCGGATTAGGGTTCGAGAGAGCCAGAATCACCTGTCCGGGCTGAATCATCTCAGGCTTGATAAGCTCAGGGCAGCCTGTTGTGGCGATAACTATTCTGGAGCTCTTCATTACGCCGTTGAGATCAGACGGAGTGCCGCCAAGTTCCTGAAACATTTCCTTTGCGCGGGCGTTCAGGTCGGTTCCGGTAAACTTGGTTACGCCATATGCCTTGAGCAGCTTGAAAATCCCTGTTCCTGCCGCCCCGAGGCCTATGAAGCCCACGCTGGACTGATGAAGGTTTATGAAAGTGTATTTGGCTATATTAAGAAGCGCCGCAAGCACAACAACCGCTGTTCCGTGCTGATCATCGTGCATGACGGGAATGTTCAGCATCTTCTGAAGCCTTTCCTCTATTTCGAAGCATTCAGGGGCTTTGATATCCTCGAGTTTTATGGCGCCGAATGTAGGCGCAATATTTTTGACTGTTTCAATAATAACTTCAGAATCATGAGACTCTATCAGTATCGGAACGCCGTTAATATCCGCCAGACGGCTGAAAAGAAGAGCCTTCCCCTCCATAACGGGCATCCCCGCAACGGCGCCTATGTCGCCGAGACCCAAGATAGCTGTTCCGTTTGTCACTATGGCCACGTTGTTGGGAATTGTCGTGAACCTGTCCGCCAGAGACCTGTCAGCGGCTATCTGCTTGCATATGGAGGCAACGCCGGGGGTATAGACAATCTTGAGATCATCAATCGTCTCCACGGGAACAGTGGGCACAATCTTGACCTTCCCCCCCTGATGATACTCCTCCACTATATCTTTAACAGCTATTATTTCTATTCCTTCAAGGGTTTCCACTTCTCTCAGGATAGCTTTAAGCTGCTCTTCGCTGTCGGTGTATACATCAAGATCACGTATTTTATATCCTTTTCCTATGTGAACTGACTTTATTTCGCCGAACATTCCGTCCATGCTGCCAACGAGAGTTGTCAGCATCCCGAGGTAGCCGGGCTTGTCTGCAATCTTGACTCTTATCGATTTTATGGTTTTGTTTGAATATTCAAAAAGCATAGGTTCCTCCTACCTATTGTCTTCCTCATCCACAAAGCGCTCCCATGTTTCCGATTCATAATCTCTGCATCTGGTTTTGGGTTCTTTCATGAACCTTCCGGTAACAGCGCAACGCATCTTCCAGGAGCCTTTAAGCTCCTCAAGCTTAATTTTCCTCAGATGAACACAGGTAAGGCATTTTATCTCTTTTTCGCTCATTATCTTCCGCAGTTATTTTTAAATAAAGGATATGCTATGTGATATCCTCTGTAAAGAGAATTGATTGCATGATTATGCCTGTACAGTCACCGCCGCTCATAGTATTATTAGAGCCTGAATTTTATAAAGGGTGAATTAATGAGCGCAGCCGACTATCTCTTATCCGTAAAAAAGCTTAACAATATAGGCCGCTGGGCAAGCGACTTCATGCACAGGCGTGCTTCCGTGGCGGAACACTCCTTCTCTGTGGCGCAGATAGCCCAGCT
>JBFWJG010000074.1:0-8249 GCA_050253335.1 Deferribacterales bacterium
TTTTTCTGTGATGCTGCCGAAGAAGAATCCGTCCAGAGCGCTCTTGCCTTTGGAGGATATTACAATCAGATCGCATCCCGAAGCATCGGCTGTTTTTATGATCTCGTCATAAGGGTTGCCGTGGCAAATTCTTATGACAGGTTTAACAATGCTTCCGGTGAAGACATCCTTTTTGATTTTATCTATTTCGTGTTCGATATGTTCGTCGAGGTGTTTGTTGATTTCTTCTATCTTGGAATCATCAAGGAAAAACAGGGGGAGGTTTTCAGCTTCTTTGGTTTTGACATGAACAATTATCAGCTCGGAATTATACTGCTCAGCAATCTCTTTGGCCTGCTGAACCGCGACTCTGGATGCTGAAGAAAAGTCTGTCGGCACCAGTATCTTCTTAGGTTTAAACATAAAACTGCTCCTCACTGTGTTTTTAGAATTTAGAATATGATTCTGTTTTGATATTTTGAAGTGTTCAGATTTTAAATATGGTTTGAAAAATAATCAAGAAAATTGTCTGACCTTTTGGAAGTTTCTTCAATTTTGTTAACAGAGGTATATTCACAGTGTAGCATAAGGCGGGGAAAGTCCGCACCGCCGTAGAGCTTATCGCCCAGAATAGGGAAGCCCGAATGAGCCAGATAAGCCCTTAGCTGATGTCTGTTAGCCTGCTGAAGTTCAGCCTGCACAACGGAAAAGCTGCCCGTCACTGTCCTTCTTGAGAAGATAACAGGATTAGTTCCTTTATCTTCAAGCACTTTTACCTTTTTTCTCCTTGCGGCGTCAATGGCGTTGTCCATGTGAAGCATCTCAGGAAATGCTCCCTGAACCACCGCAATATACACCTTTTTCAGTTCTGTGATTTCTGCCTCTTTTTCAACAGCGGCAATGATTCCGTCGGTTTCAAAGTCCAGCCTTGAAATGAGCCTGTGTGTCTCAGGAACAATGTCGCTTAATGCTGTTTCGTCTTCCGGAGTGTGACGTTCACTGTGCATGAAAGGAGGTTTGTAATAGAAAATAACGTTGTTCTTTACGGAGATAAGAAAAGAATCGGCATCCGTAAACACGGCTGTCTGTTTTATGTCCAGAAGGGGATTCTCATCTCCGTTTAATTCAATATCCTTTCGCAGGGTTTTCCCGTTCAGAACAACCCTTCCTGCGGTTATATATTTCTTTGCGTTTCTGCGTGAAATACCGTATATCTCACTTAATCTTGCGGACAGTCTCATGGGCTGTATTTTATCATAACGGAGCAGAAATGAAAGAATATAGATATTTTGTCAGGAACGAGGAGCTCGAAGAAGCTCTTTTTGACATGGAACTCACTGTTATTGAAGATGATTTTAAAAATGAGGAAACTGTTTTCATAGTATATTCCGAAGCTGATATAAGCAGTGTTTTCAATGATTTTGCTATGGAATTCACCGTGAAGGATGTCAGTGAAACAGGCTGGGAGGATAAGTGGAAGGAGTTTCTTCAGCCCGGCTGGCTCACAGATAATGTTTTTTACTGCTTTGACACAGAAACATCAGCACCGCACGGCAGGGTGGTGCGCATTATCCCCGCTCTGGCATTCGGCACAGGAACACACGCCACGACACAGGCGGCGGCAAGGCTTCTGGAAGGTGTGGCAGAGGGCAGAACTGTTGCCGATGTGGGCTGCGGAAGCGCGATACTCGCTATCACTGCTTCCGTATGCGGAGCGGAGAAGGTTTACGCCTTTGATATTGATGACCTTGCCATGGGCAACGCCCGTGAGAATATAGAGCTTAACGGCTGTACAAATATCAGTTCATGGACAGGCGGCATAGAAAGCCTGAAAGAACATGCGGATGTGATCGCGGCGAACATAATCACCAAGGTGCTTAAAAGCATACATGATGATGTGAAAGCACGCAGGCCTGAATATATCGTTTACTCAGGGATATTGCAGGAAGAATATGAAGAGTTTATGAGCAGTATAGATACGGATGGATACACAGTTGATGCATCTGCCGAGGTGAAGGAATGGAAAGGAGTGCGTCTTAAAAGATGCTCGGCGTAATAGGAGATATTCACGGCTGTGTCAGAACCCTTGACTCGCTTCTGGAAAGGCTTTTCGGCGAATACGACATACACAGGCTTATTTTCCTCGGCGATATAGTGAACAGGGGCAGATACACAAAAGAGGTCTGCGATCTTATCATCGACCTGAAGAAGCATTATGATGTCACTCTCCTTATGGGCAACCACGAGGATGTCATGCTGGATTATTTCCGCTCCTCACTGCGCTACGGTCCCAAACAGTTTATGAAGCTGGGCGGGGATAAAACCATAAGCTCATTCTCTGGCGGAAGGTTTGATAAGGAACTGGCGCAGGGGAAGGATGTTTCCCTTGCCGCATACAGATATTTTGAGCCTTACATGGATTTTTTCAACTCCGCAAAGATATGCGACAGCATGGACTACGGCTTCCTCAGGCTCCACTTCTCCCACGCAGGAATAGGCGACGGCTCCGGCAACGGGGATGACGAGTCATTCAGCCCGCAGTTCCGGTTCGCATGGTCAAGGAACACCGACAGGCGCAAAACCACATATTTCGGCTACACCATGGTACACGGGCACACCCCCGTGGTTAAGATAGACCCGCAGATTAACCCGAATAGGCCATACGTCAACCGCAACAAAAAAGGAGAGATCTGTTCCGTTAACCTTGATACAGGCTGTGTTTACGGCTATTTCCTCAGTTCTATGATCGTTGACGACAACGGGGATTTCGAGTTTGAATCTATGAAGTACAAGGATAAAGGCTGATGAAAAGGATCTGGCTTGACGAAGTCTCCGGCTCCTCCTGCGAGCTGAGGGACGATGCACATCACTATATCAGAACCGTTCTGAGAAGCGGGGAAGGGGATGAATTCGGCATACTCACTCCTGACAAGTTCTGCACTGCAAGGGTTGCGCAGATAACCAATAAATTCACCATGCTGGACATCCTCACGGAGCGCCCTGTTGTGAAGCCGGATTACAGGCTTTCGGTTTATCAGTGCGTGCTCAAGCGGGAATATATGGACTTTGCCGTTGAGAAATACGCCGAACTGGGCGTTACGGAGATTATCCCTGTGATCAGCGCCCGCAGCATGAAGGATGTGAAAGACAAATCCTTCGGCAGGTATCATGACATAGCGGTTAAGGCGGTTCTTCAGAGCGAAAACGAGCATGTGCCTGTGATTCAGCCTCCGGTTCATCTGGAGGATATTTCGGCTGACAATGCGGAAAAGCTCCTCTTTTACGAGCGCAAAGAGGGCAGGGAGCCTTTGAATGTGCAGACCCGTGATGTTGCAATGATAATAGGCTGTGAAGGCGGCTTTGAGGAGCAAGAGGTTGAAGCACTGAAAACAAAGGCTTTCCGTGTGGTTTCACCGTTTACTCCGGTGCTCAAGGCGGAAACGGCTGCGGTTGTTTTCACAGGGTTAGTCAGGATGGAGCTTGAATGACGGAGTTTCAGTTTACGGATGACGACATCAAGTTCATGCGCCTTGCCATGGAACAGGCGGAGGAAGCCCGCGCGGAAGGGGAGGTTCCCATCGGCGCAGTGGTTGTTAAAGACGGCGTGGTGATAGGCAGGGGCAGAAACGCCAAGGCAGTTGCCAAAACCGCAACAAGCCACGCGGAGATAATCGCAATCGAGGACGCCTCAAGAAACACGGGCGATTGGCGGCTGGATGAATGCAGTCTGTATGTAACCGTTGAACCGTGCCTTATGTGCGCAGGGACAATCATTCACTCCCGCATACGCAATGTTGTTTTCGGCGTGCCGGAGCCGAAGTTCGGCGGAGTGATCAGCCTTGCCAATACCTTTGATATTCAGGGGCTTAACCACAGGGTAAACTATAAGCACGGGCTGTTTCAGGATGAGATAAGGGAAATGCTGAAAAGCTTTTTCCGTGAACTCAGAAGCAGACAGCAGTAGTTTCAGACCTGTGCCGCTGCCTTTCTTTTCATAAATATACTGCCCCACATCGGAATAATAATCCCCATCATTATCAGAATCATACCTGTTATCTGCATGACCGCTGTCCTCTCTCCGAGGAAAATATGCGCCAGAACCACAGTGAGTGCCGGTTCTATGGAAGATGCAATGGAGGTCATGGACGAGCCTATCTCTTTTAATGCCTTGTATAAAAATATTGTCGCCAGCGATGAAGGGATTATCCCCAGCATAAGCGCAAGACTGAATTGATATGCGCTGAGGCTGAATGTGCTTTCCGGCAGGTTGAAGGAAAGGATAAAAGACGCTGTTATCATCAGATAAAAGCTGAGCGCAAAAGGGTCTGTTTTTTCGAGAATATTATGAGTGACAAGCATATATGAGGAAAAAGTCAGCATTGCCATCATAGCCAGAAGAAGTCCGGTGAGGCTGATGTTTGATGCGAAGGCTTCGAAAAGTATCAGTGACGAACCTGCAAATGCCACGGCAGCCGATATGAGATGCAGACGGTTGAGCGTTTTCTTCAGCACCAGCCATGATATAAGCACCACGGCAGTGGGGTAGAAATAGAGCACAAGCTCAGCCGTGACCGCGGGGATATATTTGAGCGACATTATGAAAAAGAAGCTCTGCGGAAGGAACATGGTTCCGCCGATGAGGACTATTTTCGCCAGCGTCCGCCGCTCAACGATGAATGCGTTTTTTCTTCCGGTGAAAATGAGAAAAACCGCTGTGGCAAGTGCTCCGAAGGCAAAACGGTAAAAAAGCATCTGAGCAGATGTCATGCCTGAGTCAAAGCCGAATTTGGCTATGATAACAAGGGTGGAGAAGCACAGAGCCGATAACAGGGAATAAACAATGCCCCTAAGCACGGGAGTTTCCGTTTGCTGAATATGATGCTGACCGTTTCAAAATAATCCTTCTTGATATGTGAAAATATGTTCCGCATTTGCGGAGTAGAATCAATTAGTATATTTGCAAATCTTTGTCAACGGGGAAGAAGGGCTACATGAAGAAGTACGGATCGCGGTCAACCTTCATGATCACCGCTGTTTTGCCGAGTTTATTGAACGCTGACACGGCTGTATGGACTGCACGCCTGAGCAGGGCGGTGTCGCTGCTTTTCATAAGGATGGAGTACCTGTATTTATTGCGTATTTTATAAACCGGAGCCTGCGTGGGTTTTTTGATGTCTATTCCCGCAGGGAGCGAGTTCAGAGCCTGTTTCACGCTGTGGGCGGCGTCATAGACCGTTTCTTCTCTGGAGTGGCTGAAAATGAGCCTGCAAAGCTTGCCCGCAGGGGGATAGCCGAAGGGCTCACGGCGCATCATTTCAAATTCGTAGAAATCATCCGGCCTGTTTATTGCCATGTCAAATATATCCATCTCCGGCGAATAGGTCTGGATAACCACCTTGCCGGGCTTTTCGCACCTTCCCGAACGGCCGGAAAGCTGAACCAGAAGCTGAAACGCACGCTCATGCGCCCTGAAATCGGGCAGGGAGAACATATTGTCCAGATTCAGCACGGCGGATAAGGTCACATCGGGGAAATGGAGCCCCTTGGCAACAAGCTGTGTGCCCACAAGCACCTTGAATTTGCCGTCACGGAAATCGTCCAGCATTTTACTGAGCTTCCCCTGAGATGTCACACTGTCCGTGTCAAGCTTGAGAACAGGGATTCCAAGAAGCTGTTCCAGAACCTCTGCCACACGCTCTGTTCCCGCGCCGTAGTCTCTGGTCTGTGTACTGCCGCAGTGTGTGCAGTGAGGCACTTTGTATTCCGATGCGCAGTAGTGGCATTTGGTTACGTTTCTGGATTTATACCATGTGAGTGCAACGGAGCAGTTGGGGCAGTGGACAGTTTTGCCGCATTTTTCGCAGTAGAGCGTGTGGGAATAGCCTTTGCGATTTATGAGCAGTATCGCCTGTTCTCCTCGCTGAATAGTGGCGGAAAGCTCGTCATAGAGCCTTTCGGATATTATGTGGTCTATTGGGTCGCAGGATTTCATATCAACTATCTGCATCAGCGGCATACAGGCGGCATGGCGTGTTGTGAGCCTGTGGAGCTTATACTTGCCTGTTTTTGCGTTGTACATGCTCTCAAGAGAAGGGGTTGCGCTGCCGAGAATAACAGTTGCGCCCAGGATGCTTCCGTAAAGAACGGCCATGTCCCTGAGCTGGTATGAGGGTGCTTCCTCCTGTTTGTAGCTCTGTTCATGCTCCTCGTCTACGATGATCAGGCCTATATTCTCCGCGGGAACAAACAGGGCGCTTCTTGCGCCTATGAGCACTGGCGCCTCACCCTTTGCGAAGCTCCAGAACGCTTCCCTGCGTTTTTTAGGCGTGTGTCTGCTGTGGTAGGAAGGAACCTCGAAGCCGAGTCTTTTTGATATGCGCTCCACCATCTGCGGAGTCAGGGAGATTTCTGGAACAAGATAAAGCACCTTCTGCCCTGCGGCTATGACATCCTTTGCAAGCTCAATATATATCTCGGTCTTTCCGCTCCCTGTGACACCGTGTATGAGATGCACGGAGAACTTCCCTCTGTCGGCGGATATGCTTTCATAAATGTCCTGCTGATCGGGGTTGAGTTTAAGGTCTTCTGTTGTGTTCAGTCTTTTAACGGGAACAAGGGAGGGTTCGGACTCCACAACTGCTTTTGATATGGTGCCTGCCAGAGTGAGGCCGGGCGGATTCACATAATAATCCGCCATAGCGTCGATAAGCTTCAGGAAAAGATCCGTGAACAGAGGGGAATCTTCAAATGTTTCCGTTATTTCACGATATTTTACCCCTTCTTTGAGTTCCTTTGCCTCATTCAGCACAACTCCGGTGAGGACTCTGGAGGCCAGAGGAACCCTGACCCTTTGTCCCCGTGCGAGCGGCGTATGGGAAATGTAAGTGTAAACGCCGCCTGCGGGAACCGGCAGAAGAATATCGTAATAAGTCAAAGTGTTCAGCCCTCCGGGTGATGCCCCGTATTAAAGTGGCCGGAAAGAACCTCTCTCTTGAGCTCACGTTTGAGAACCTTGCCTGTGGCTGTAAGAGGGAGATCCTGCCTTATGTAGATATGGCGGGGAATTTTATAGTTGGCGAGCTTCTCGCGGAGATATTTTTTAATATCCTTAATATCAAGGTTTGCGCCCTCTTTGGGTTTGATGTATGCATCGGGCACTTCGCCGCTGGCCTCGTCAGGCAGACCGATAACCGCCGCCGCTTCAACGCCTTCATATTTGTGAAGCACTTCCTCAATCTCTCTGGGATAAACGTTCATTCCTTTTACGAGGATAAGATCTTTTTTGCGGTCAACGATATAGATGAAGCCTTCCTTGTCAATCCTCGCGAGATCCCCTGTGAAAAGCCATCCGTTGCGGATTGTGGTTTCAGTGAGGCCGGGCATGTTCCAGTAACCCTTCATTACGTTAGGGCCTTTTACAATGAGTTCGCCCACTGTGCCGATCGGGACTTCCATCTCGCTTTCATCCACCACCTTCACCTGCACGCCGTCAAGGGCGGGACCAACTGAAAGAGGCTTCTGCTTGTTAAGCAGGTTAACTGAAACAACGGGCGATGCCTCTGAAAGTCCGTAGCCCTCAACAATTGTCTTGCCGAACTTGTTTTTGAACTGTTTGAGAGTTTCCTCCGGCAGGGGCGCGCCGCCGCTCACATGGAGCCTTATGGGATATATGAACTTGATGAACCATGCGGGCATTTTTGATTTGATCAGGGCGGTGTAAACCTGCGGAACGCCGAGGAAGAAGGTAGGGCGTTTGAAAACGAGTATGTTTTTGAAGCTTTTCTTCTTCAGGTCATTAACCCCTTCCAGAATGATGACGGAGGCTCCGCAGAATGTGGGGAGGATAAGACAGGTCATCATTGCGTATGAATGGAAGGATGGGAGGAAAAGCAGGAATTTCTCTTTTGAGCGCACATCAAACCTTGAGGCACATGCCGCGGCGTTGGCGATAAGGTTTCTGTGCGTCAGTTCAGCCCCTTTGGGGTGGCCTGTTGTTCCGGAGGAGTAGATGAGAAGAGCGGAATCCATTTCGGTCACATCCGGCTTAACATCATCATCCGAAAGGTTTTCCGATACGACATAAAGGTTTTCCGAGCGGAACGGAGTCTGCTGGTATGCCATAACGGCTTTGAGGTTTTTGACATCTTGTTCGATTTTATTTGCTATTTCGTGGAACTCAGGGGAGGTGACAAAGATTTTTGCACCACTGTCTTTGAGGATGTAGGCTACTTCGTCCCTCTTCAGGAATGTGTTGATTGGAACAACCATAG
>JBFWJG010000075.1:0-8247 GCA_050253335.1 Deferribacterales bacterium
ATTTCCGGCGTGAGCACTGACTATTCTCTCGGACTCGGACAGGAATTTTCTCTGCCTGAACTCGGGCTCCGCGCAAAGCTGAACGACTTTGCCCCCGCACTGGGAAAAGACAAGGACGGGAATCTGGTGAACTTCAGCACCCAGCTTGTCAACCCCGCCCTTAACATTCTCTTCACCAATCAGGAAGGAGAAACGGTTGAGGAGTGGATTCTTATGAAGGATCCCGCCTCCGGTGATTTCAGCAACATACACATAACTTTCAATGAGGTGTGGGGAGCGGAATACACTGTTCTCTCCGCCCGCATAGATCCGGGGCTTCCCGTTATTTATCTAGGTTTTATAATTATCTCGGCCGGAGTTGTCATAGCCTTCTACACATCTCACAGAAGAGTCTGGGCGGTGGTGAAGGAAGGCGGCGGCAAAGTTTCCGTCCGTTTTTTCTATCACAAGGACAAGGGCAGGGTGACCGCCCGGCGTGAAGCTGAGAAAATGTTCAGGGAGCTTTCCGCAGAAATTGAAAACAGCAGGGGGGAAAAATAATGAGCTCATCGCCTCTTTTCGCGGCGGCAGGTCTCGGCTACCTGCTTGCAATGGTAATCTACATAGCATATTTCGTTACAGGGAAAGATATAGTCGGCAAAACAGCCTCTTCCGTAGGCGTGATCAGCTTCGCCTGCCACACTGGCGCTTTTGTTATCCGCTGGTTTGCCTTCTCGCAGATGTATAATCTGGGCTTTTTCCAGTCCATCCCCATCACAAACCTTTATGAATCTCTGGTGTTTTTCGCATGGTGCCTCATTCTCGGCAATATCATTGTGGAATACAGCTATAAGACCAAGGCTTTCGGCGCTCTGGCGGCCATGCTTGCGGGGATGGCGATAGCCTTTATAGACACCACCGGCATGTCAAAGGACATTCAGCCCATCCTCCCTGCTCTTAAAAGCAACTGGCTGCTGGCGCACGCGTCTCTCAGCTTCATAGCATATGCCGCATTTGCCGTTTCCTTCATCGCTGCCGTGCTTCACCTTGCCCTCAGCGGCAGAAGCAAAAGCTCAGGCGTTTATCTTTTCTGGACAGGCACGCTCTCGCTTTTCATTTTCACTATGGGCGGCATGATGGCGGATATGCTCATTAAAGCCTCCGCCGGAAACAGGGAAGGGATGTCGAAGCCTTTCTCGGATCTGTTCAGAAGGGCGGACAGTTCTGATATAGCTATAATAGTAGTGGGTTTTTTTACAGTCTGGCTTTTTATATGGTATTTCGGAAATATCATAGCCTCCCTTGCGGAAAAGCTCGGTCTGAATCAGGAACTCCTTGAGGAACTCACCTATAAGGCTGTCTCCGTCGGTTTTCCCGTTTTTACAATCGGCGGGCTTATTTTCGGCGCAATCTGGGCGGACAAGGCATGGGGGCATTACTGGTCATGGGATCCGAAGGAAACATGGTCTCTTATTACCTGGCTGATCTATGCTTTTTACCTCCACGGAAGATATATGCGCGGCTGGCAGGGGCAGAAGGTCACAGTTATAGCCGTTATAGGCTTTTTAAGCACGATTTTTACATATGTCGGAGTGAACCTGCTTCTCAGCGGTCTGCACAGCTACGGCACTTTCTGATCTTAATATCCTCAGCGTCATTCCGAGGCTTCGGCCGGAGAATGACGAACCTGCGGATATATCCCTCGCTGCCTTTTCCGGCTTCTGTGATTATTGCTGAGAACTTATTTCAGCGTTCCCCTTTCATTACTCCACAGGTCATCATATATTTATTCCTATACCTGTGCGGAGGTCATATGAAAAAACTTCTTTTCATTCCGGCATTACTGTTTCTATTTATGACAGGAGAATCTATGAGTGCTGAAAAATACGAAACCGCAACATTCGCAGGAGGCTGCTTCTGGTGCATGGAGCCGCCCTTTGAAAAGCTTGAAGGCGTTAAGGATGTTATCTCCGGCTACACCGGAGGCAAAGTTGAGAATCCCACATACGATGATGTGAGTGCAGGCTTCACTGGGCACTATGAAGCGGTGCAGATAACTTTTGATCCTTCAGTGATAAGCTATAATGAGCTTCTTGAGGTTTTCTGGCGGAATATAGACCCCGTGGACAGAAGCGGTCAGTTCGCGGACAAAGGCACGCAGTACAGAACCGCGGTGTTTTACCACAGTCCCGAACAGCGTGATGCGGCCGAGATTTCAAAGAGGGCGCTTGCCAATTCCGGCAAGTTCAAACAGCCCATAGCGACCAGCATCCTCCCCGCCGCAAAGTTCTACAAGGCAGAGGAGTATCATCAGGACTACTACAAAAAGAACGCCAACCATTACAACAGATATAAAGTCGGCTCCGGCAGGGCGGGCTTCATAGAGAAAACATGGGGCAGTGAAAAGCCCTCAGCGTCAGGAAAGAACTGGCGGATCTTCAAAAAGCCCTCTGACGATGAACTGAAAAAAAAGCTCACCCCCATGCAGTATAAAGTAACCCAGCACGAAGGCACAGAAAGAGCCTTCACCGGAGAAACATGGGACAACAAGAGAGACGGAATTTACGTGGACGTGGTTTCCGGCGAACCTCTCTTCTCCTCACGGGATAAGTATGACTCGGGCACGGGCTGGCCGAGCTTCACCAAGCCGCTGATGCGGGAGAACATAATAACCCGTGTGGACACAAAGCTTTTTAAGACCAGAACAGAGATTCGGAGCAAATACGGCGATTCCCATTTGGGTCATGTGTTTGAGGACGGTCCGGCGCCGACGGGCATGAGATACTGCATGAACTCCGCCGCAATGCGCTTCATCCCTAAGGAAGACCTTGAGAAGGAAGGCTACGGGGAGTTTCTGAAGCTTTTTGAGGAGTGACTACAGGATAAGGCGCATGGGGAGCATGGGTGATACGCTGAACCCGTGGCGTTCGTAAAACCTCTGCGCTTCTTCGTTCACAGCGTCCGTAAGCAGGGTTATGCGCAGGCAGCCCTGCTTTTTTGCGTAATCGGCGGCGGCTCTCAGCAGTCTGCCTCCTGCTCCGCCGTTTCTGTGCTCAGGAGAGACAATCATGTCCTCAAGAAGAGCCGCTTTGCCTCCGAGTGCTGTGCTCACGGTGTAAAGCAGATTCACCATGCCGATCGTTTGTCCGTTTTTCCGCATTATCAGTATGTCGCCGGTGCTGGGGTCATCTATAATAAGCTTTAGCCCCTTTTCCTGCACTCCCGAATCGGCTGAGAATTCCGCTTCCTGCTCAAAGAGATAAGAAAGCAGACGGCACAAATCGGGTATATCTTTTGTTTCCGCTCTCACAATTTCCATTATTTTTCCCGCCTTATTTCGCTGGCATATGCGGTATCTGATTATATAATTAATACTATAAAGGAGGCGTATATGCCACACTTACAGTTCGAGATTAACAGGAAAATAGGCGATGACGAGAAAAAGGCACTCGCCGAAAGGGTTAAGGAGCTTTTTTCCCTTGTTATGGACACAGGCACGGATCACATAGGCATAAGTATCCGGGAATATGACACCTATAACCTGTTTATAGGCAGGGTGAAAAACAACAAAGAGGGTGTTGCGCTGGTGAATGCCGACATAAGGGAAGGGCGCACGATTCAGCAGAGACGCAAGCTTGCCTTAGGGTTTATGGAGATTCTCAACAGCCTGTTTTTCATCCCGTTTGATAATATGTATGTGACATTTACGGAACATAAAGGAGAGGATTTCCACCTGAACGAACGCTACCTAGCCTCCTGGCATCAGGGTGAAGATCCGCTTAATGAGTGATTGTAATCCGCACCGCGCGGGGTTATTATCCCCAGCATGAAGAAAGAGATAAAAAAGGCAGTGCTCGCCTGCGGACGTGAAGTTTCATACTGTCACACGGTTAAGGCGGGACTTAAAAACATATATATTTCCGTGGATGCGGACGGTTTGATAACCGTAAAGGCTCCTGAACTGCCTGAGAAAACAATCGTCTCCGTTATAGAGAAAAAGGCGGAATGGATCTTCCGCCGCATGTCAGTCAGGCGTGAAAAGCTTGAAGCCGCGCGCTTTGAGGACGGCTTCCCCGTTCCTTTGTTCGGAGCGGAATACCCCCTTGAGATAATCAGAAACCCGATGGCCGGTTTGGGCAGGGCGGAGGTTTATCTCTCCGGCGGCGGAATAAAAGCGGAGATAAATCCATATCTGTTTAAAGAGGAATACTTTTTCAAGGCTCTGGAAGCCTTCCGCAAGCTGAAGGCCGAAGAGATTATAACGCCGATTCTGGAAAAGCGCGCATCTGAAATGGGGCTTGTATACCGCAAAGTCACTTTCCGCAAAACAGGCAGCCGCTGGGGGAGCTGCTCGTCTCTGGGGCATATATCGATTAATTATGAACTCACCAAGCTTCCGTCCGAGTGCGCAGATTATGTCTGCGTCCATGAACTGGCGCACTTGAGGCATCCTGACCACAGCGGAGAATTCTGGGCTCTGGTTGCTGAATATGTTCCTGACTATAAGAGAATAAGACAGTTTATGAAAAACTGCGTGATAGAGTGATTCAGCATTCGGTGCTGTGAAAAACCACCCTGTTGCGTCCGTTTGTCTTCGCTGTGAACATGGCCTCTCTTGCCTTATAGAAAACATCCGCCGCGCTTTCCGTGCCTTCCGGACAGACAAGGGCAAGCCCTGCGCTGACGGTTACCGTTGCCTCTGATTTGGGTGTCTTCCATCTGCTGTTTTCTATGTTCACCCTTATTTTTTCTGCCATGCCCTTAGCTGTTTTTTCCGTTTCGTCCGCAAGGAAAACGGCAAATTCTCCGCCGCCTGTTTTGGCTGTGATGCCTGAAGAACCGACTATGCTTCTGAGCCTCTGCGCAGTTCCTTTAAGGAGCATGTCTCCGGTTTCCAGCCCGTGGGTTTTATTTATCTTCTCGAATCCGTCAATATCAAAAACCAGCATGAAACTGTCATTCTCCGCCGGACTTCCCTTGAGCAGGGTTTCGGCTTTCTCCAGAAAAGCACCCAGCGAGGCAAGCCCCGTCAGGGGATCTTTCCCGCTTCCGTTTCCGGCGGGGTGCTGTGCGGGGTGTGCTGCCGCGCCCGCATTTTCCCTTCGCTGATGAAGAAAGTAGCTTCTGCGCATATAAGAAGAGACTATGTAATACACTGCTCCGATGATAAACAGCAGTATTCCAACTGCGGCGTTTCCTGTTCCGGTTATCAGTAGGACTGCCAGAAACGGCGGAAGAGTCACTCCGGCGATGAATTTAAGAGGCATTTCCAGAAGCAGGAAAGGCACAAGCAGACCTAAGTAGAACAAAGGGTGCATTCCGCCCGCAAATAAAGCATAGAAAAGAGCAAATCCGAAAAACAGAACAGAGGCGAAGCCTGTGAGCAGGTTCAGCCGTGCCGTTTTGCGTGGCAGTCTCAGCAGGTTCAGTGCCTGAGAGGCGGCCAAAGCGCCCCCTGCAAACCTCAGCTCATGATTCGGGGCAAGAACGGCGAAGCAGGAATATACTACGGCGTATAAAACAAAAAAAGCGCGGATCTTCATTGCGGTCGTCTGCGCTTTTTCTTTTCTGAAAAGGGCTTCCAGACGAAAGTTTTTAAACCCGCCGGACAGCCTGATACGGTCCGAAACCGCCTTCTGTTCTTTTGTCATGTCTTAATTTCCGTAATTTTATTATATAATCGTAAATTACGCAAAAAACCTTAGTTCCGCCATACCCCTCTTTCCCCTTGCTGAAAAATATTTTCAGGGATATATTTTTTGTTCTTCATTATTCGGAGTTATTTGTGACTGGTAACGTCAGGTTCGCCGAGGGCGGCGTTAAAGAGATGATTTACATAGCGTTTCCCATGCTGGTTTCAAACGCGTGCGAAACAGTGATGGTCTTCACGGACAGGGTCTTTCTCTCCCGTCTCGGTTCTGTGCAGATGAGCGCCGCTATGAGCGGCGGGATGAGCAGCTTTATGCTGACCGTGTTTTTCATGGGGCTCATAGGCTATTCCACGGCGATGATCGCTCAGTTTTACGGCGCAGGGAAAAAGGAGATGTGCGGCGTGTCGGCTTTTCAGGGGGTGATAATCTCTGTTCTGGCATATCCGCTGATCCTTCTCTCCCGCCCTCTGATACATTATATGTTCACAAAAACAGGCATGGATGAAGCCCAGCTTTATTATCAGCGGCAGTATTTCGATATTCTCATTTACGGCTCAGTCTTCTTCCTTATCAGGCACTCATTAAGCTGTTTTTTCTCGGGAATAGGGAAAACAGGGGTCGTAATGTTCGCTTCGATATTTGCAATGCTTGTGAACGTCGGCGCGAGCTGGCTTCTTATTTTCGGCCATTTCGGTCTGCCGGAGATGGGGATGCGCGGTGCGGCTGTGGGCACTATAACAGGCAGTGTCTCGGGCATAGCGGTTCTGGTTTTTGCTTATCTGAGAAAGGATAATGTTGATCAATACGGCATCAGGGGCTCTTTCCGGTTTGACAGGGCGCTCTCGCTGAAACTGCTGAAATTCGGTACACCCGCCGGAGTGGAGTTTCTTCTGGGGTTCACCGCCTTCACCTTTATCGTCCTCATATTTCATGCGCAGGGGCTTACCACGGCGACCGCGGCCACTATAATGTTCAACTGGGATCATGTTGCCTTTGTTCCGCTTATTGGTGTGGAGATCGGGGTAACGAGCCTTGTGGGGCGGTATATCGGCGCGGGCAGATACGACATAGTGCATAAAACGGTTATCTCAGGACTTAAACTTGGCGTGGTCTATTCTGTTATAGTTGCTCTGCTTTTTATTTTTCTTCCATATCAGCTCACGGATTTTTTCAGACCCGAAACCGCAGACCCCGCATTTGAGGAAGCTGTCCCGCTGACGGTGTACATGCTCAGGCTGGCTTCGGTCTATGTTCTTGTCACTGCGCAGATGGTGGTCTTCATGGGCGCCCTCAGAGGCGCGGGGGACACTTTCTGGGCTATGGTTATCTCGGTCGGCATCAACTGGTCAATCACAGCGGCGACATATGTTATTATGAACGTTCTGGATTTTTCCGCAAAAGCAGGCTGGACATCCGTTGTTCTCCTCTTCCTGCTTTTTCCTGCTCTTCTTTATGCCCGCTACAAAAGCGGCGGGTGGAGGAATATACAGCCTGCTGCCTGAAATTTTCTTTGGCACATTCCGTAAATAATGTATATATAATTGAGGATATATATAAACCGCAGGAATGCCGATGAAAAACAGGATCCTTTTTGTTGATGACGACAAGTTCATTCTGGACACCTTCCGCCGAACCTTCAGAGAGTTTGATATTACATTGTGTGATTCTCCCGTTAAGGCTCTTGAAATGATGCGGGAGGAAGCCTTCGATGTTGTGATCTCGGATTACAAAATGCCCAAAATGGACGGTGTGGAGTTCATCAGGCGCGCCTCAGAGATAAACCCCGACAGCATAAGAATCATGCTCACCGGAAACGCTGATCTGGAAATTGCCGTCCGTGCCGTGAACGAAGGCTCTGTTTTCAAGTTTCTTCAGAAACCGTGCGACAGGAACATACTGCGGAAAACAGTCGAACAGGCAGTGGAAAAATTCAACAGCATCAAGGAACTGCGGGACGCTTCCGAAGAAAACTACTACAAAGCAACCCACGACAGCCTCACCGGACTTGCCAACCGTTTTCTGCTTCAGGAAAAAGCCCGTGACTATATCGAAAGCTGGAACAGATACAAAAAGCAGTTTGCGCTTTTTTATATGGATCTGGATAAGTTCAAACCCATCAATGATACATACGGACATCATACGGGCGATGAGGTTCTGAAGGCTGTCGCCTCAAGACTTCTAAAAAGCGTGCGCGCGACGGACACCGCAGCCCGCCTCGGCGGAGACGAATTTGTTATCCTTGCGGAGAACATCAGGACAGAAGCAGAGGCCGCTGCTCTCGCCAATAAAATAATCAAAGCCGTCACGGAACCTATATACACAAATAATGATCTCGAACTCGAAGTGGGCATAAGCATAGGAATCAGCATATTCCCCGACCACGCCGGAGACTACGGGGCGCTCCTGGAAGCGGCTGACGCCTGTGTCTACAAATCAAAGGAAAAAGGCGGCTCAGCATTCACTGTCGGCGGGTGCGGATAGAAACCTGCATCTTCTTCCCCCTTTGACAAAGGGGGACTGAGGGGGATTTATGATCAGATACAATAAAAACCTCAAATCTTATTCCAGAGAACTCAGAAAAAATATGACAGATGCTGAGTTATTGGTTTGGTCAAAA
>JBFWJG010000076.1:0-8231 GCA_050253335.1 Deferribacterales bacterium
CAATCATTTTATCCACTGCGTAACCTCCTGAAATATTATGAGAATATGCCGTTTAGTAAGTTGAGTTAATATAACATCATACACAAAAGCGCGCATCTGTTAAATAAATCTATTTCGTAACTGCCTTACTCTAATGGATATTTCAATGGAAACGCTGTTAACAAATAACTTGACATAAACTTCTCTGTTTAATATATAATAGAAATAGGGATAATTATTAAATCAGATTCAGGGGTTATTAATGGGATACGGAACCAAGCTGAGAGACATCAGAAAAAGACTGGGGCTTACTCTGGAAGACATTTCACAAAAGACCGGGTTTACCAAAAGTTTCATAAGCCAGATTGAAAACGGGAAAAACTCGCCCTCTATCGCTTCTCTTAAAAAAATCTGTTACGCACTCGGAACCACGATAAGCGAGCTTTTCGAGGACGAGCGCAATATCGTCAACACTTTCTCAATGGAAGACTACAACGTTCTTAAAAACAAAAGCATAACTATGACTTTTCCCGCTTCCAAGGTTGTTAACAGAAAACTTGAGCCGATTATCATCGAGCTTGAGCCGTACTCAGAAACCGGAACAGACAGCTATCACCATGTGGGTGAGGAGTTCGGCTTCGTTCTTGAAGGTGAAATAGTTGTGGTTATCGGCACTGAGGAATATAAAGTGAGACAGGGTGAATCCATATATTTCAGCTCAAACCTGCCCCACAGGATACGCAACAGGACGGATAAACCGGCAAAAGCCTTCTGGGTGGATACGCCGCCGTCGTTTTAATAATCACAAATTCCCCATCCATGGGAATTTGTGATACACGCTCGCGGGCGGTTTAACCGCCCTTCGCTTCGCACGGCGTCGGCACTTCCTGTGCCTCTTGGAAAAATGCTGTCAGTTTCACATACACGTTCGCGCCGCATTAAATGCGGCTTCACTTCGCACGGCGCGCTCCCATCCTTGGGAGCGTTTGCGTTGCTGTGCTCTTCGCATTGTTACAATAATATGTCATTCTGAACGCAGTGAAGAATCTCTGATTAATAATCACAAACTCCCCATTTATAGAACTGTCAGGCTAATAATAAACATGATAACAGGTTTATTCATATCTATAAATCCCCCTCAATCCCCCTTTATTGAAGGGGGAAGCTATTGTTGTCAAACAGGAAACCCCCTCCTTTTATAAAGGATGGCTGGGAAGGATTTATGCAAAGCGTGTACTTTTCTGCTTTGAAAAGGACTTTCTTAATAAATTGGCGCTCCCATTCTCGGGAGTATTTGCGTCATTTCGAGCAATGAGGATCACTCATGTTTAACCATTTACATTTATCCTTGACATACTGTTCATAACTACTTATATGTAACTCAGCTTGGATCCCTTAAAAGACCGAGACTTAACAATTCAATATCTTCCGTTAAGCCTCCCGTTTGCGGATCTGCGCAAAAACTCATGGGAGCGTGCCTTAGTGAGCAAACACGCTGAAATCAAGAAGATCACAGTCTCCAGCATCCGCAGAATGAAATCAGAAAATGAAAAAATAACCTGCATTACCGCATATGACTATACATCTGCCAAAATTCTCGATCAGGCGGGTATTGATGTTGTTCTTGTGGGTGATTCCCTCGGAATGGTGATGAACGGTTATGAAAATACCATCCCAGTGACACTGGACGAGATGATTTATCATACCAAGTCAGTGAAAAGAGGGCTTCAGAGAGCGTTTCTTGTCACAGACATGCCCTTCGGCACATATAACGTGAGCCATGAAAAGGCAATCGAAAACTGCGTCCGTGTCATCAAGGAAACAGGCGCAGAGGCTGTGAAGCTTGAGGGCGGTGCAGAGATTGCTCCTCTTGTGGAAAGGCTTGTCAAATCAGGCATAAACGTTATGGGGCATATCGGGCTAATGCCGCAGTCTGTCCATGTGATGGGCGGATACAGGATTCAGGGTAGGGACGGAAGCGAAAAGCTCGCCGCCGATGCCTTGGCGCTTGAAAAAGCCGGTGCATTTTCCATTGTTGTGGAAGGAGTTGTGACGGAAACGGCGAAAAAGATAACCGCCGCCGTGGGCATACCCACAATAGGCATAGGCGCAGGAGTGCACTGCGACGGGCAGGTACTTGTTTATCATGATGTTCTCGGCTTATTTGATGACTTTACGCCAAAATTTGTTAAAAGATATGCTAACCTCAAAGAGGTTGCGGTTAAGGCCGCGGAAAACTATGTAAAAGAGGTTAAAAGCGGTGTATTCCCTGACGACGGGCACAGCTTCTGAGGTGTATGAGTGAAGATCATAACCAAGATTTCAGAATCAAGAGAAGAAATTAATATTTTCAGATGCGTGGGCAAGAAGATAGGTCTTGTGCCCACAATGGGGTATCTGCATGAGGGGCATCTGAGCCTTGTTAAAAAATGCAGAGAGGAGAACGACATAGTGGTGGTGAGCATATTTGTTAACCCCACCCAGTTCGGCGCGGGGGAAGACTTTGAACGCTACCCCAAGGATATGAAAAGAGACGCGACCATGCTTCAGGAAGCCGGAGCGGATTTTCTTTTTGCTCCGTCAGTCGAGGAGGTTTACCCTGCCGGCTCAAGCACGTCAATAAGCGTTTCCGGCGTGAGTGACGGCCTCTGCGGAAGCTCCAGACCCGGCCATTTTGACGGTGTGGCTCTGGTTGTTACCAAGCTTCTCAATATAATAATGCCGCACAAGGCATATTTCGGAATGAAGGATTATCAGCAGCTTCAGGTTATCAAAAGGCTTGTGGCTGATCTTAATATGAATACAAAAATTATAGGAATGCCCATTGTGAGGGAGGCGGACGGGCTCGCCATGAGCTCCCGCAATGTTTACCTCAACAGTGAGGAACGCAAGGCCGCCCTTTGTCTCAGCAGGTCATTTGCTTTGGTTTATGAAGCAGTTGAAGGCGGAGAGACCGAAGTCTCCGAAGTGAAGCATATAGTTGAAAGCTTCATCAAGGATCACCCGCACACCAGAATAGACTACGTGCAGTTTGTAGACCCCGAAACTCTGAAGCCCGTGAAGGATCTCAGCGGGGATTTCCTGCTTGCTCTTGCCGTTTATGTAGGCAAGGCGAGGCTGATAGACAATAATCTCTTTAAGGTGATGTAAATGCTCAGAAATATGTTTAAAGCAAAGCTCCACAGAGCTACGGTAACTGATGCCAACCTCAACTATGAAGGCAGCGTCACCATTGACAAAGACCTTCTTGACGCATCTGGCATACTTGAATTTGAAAAAGTTGACATCTGGAACATAACAAACGGTTCCCGTTTTTCCACCTATGTCCTAGAAGGGCGCAGGGGCAGCGGCGAAATCTGCCTCAACGGAGCCGCGGCAAGGCTTGTTCAGGTGGGCGACAGGGTGATAATCGCCACATTCGCCATGATGGATGAAAAAGAGCTTGAAGGCTTCAAACCCACTGTTGTCCAGCTTGATGAACACAACAGAATCGTTGCCAAGGACGGGGTTCTGGTATAAAAGAACCTCGATCTTGCCAATAATCCTTTATCCTGTTATTATTTATAAAACGGGCTTAGAGGTTTATACATGGCTGAAATGAGACAGATAGTCAGTCTGATGCTGAGCGGTGAGAAGTACGGCATCAATATCATGGATATAGAAGAAATACTCCGCATGATGGACATAACCAGAGTTCCCAAGGCTCCGTCATTTGTGGAGGGGATAATCAATCTGCGCGGTCAGGTCATTCCTATTGTTGACCTTCGTAAAAAGCTCGGCATTGCCGTTCCCGAAGAAAGCGGACAGACCAGAATTATCAACGTTAATATAAAAGGGAAGAAGATAGGCTTTGTCGTGGACTGTGTGGATGAAGTGCTCAGGCTCGATCCCGAAGTAATAGACAAGGCTCCCGGCGCTTCCACCGGGGTTAACTCCGGCTATATTGACGGAGTGGCCAGAACCAAGCAGGGCATGATAATCATCCTTGACGTTCACAGGATATTCAACCCTAACGAAGCCAGTGCGCTCAGCTACTTCTAGCAAAGGCTCATGGAGCTTGGCAATCTTCGCAAACTCCTTAATTCCATAGGAAAAAACAGGTCGGATTTTATCAAAAATCCGGCCTCTTATCTTTTATCCGTATCCGAATACACAGCAAAGCTTAACCCAACGCTCTCCGCACTGGCCGCACGCATGGCGGGGAAAGAAAAGCCCTCACTCGCTGAGCTTGACGCTGTTGTGCATGAACTGGCTATGTTCATAGCTTCGGCATCCTCCAATACAAAAACCGCCGCACTTCTGAATGCTTCCGTGGCGACGGTTAAAGGAATCGGCGGGAAAACCGCCGAAGCTCTCGAAAAAGCGGGAATAACTACCATGGAGGATGTTCTTCTCCATTTTCCTTTCCGTTACGAGGCAATAGGCTACGAAGGCGGGGAAAAGGGCGTTCTCACAGGAGTTCTGGAGACACACGGCCCTACATTCACCAGAGGGAAAAAGCGTATATACAAGGCTGTTTTCCGCTCGGATGCAGGTTTTTTCTCCGCCCTTTGGTTCAACTTCTCAAAATCATACCCCGCATCGGGGCTCACCATAGGCTCCAGATACCACCTTTACGGAAATATAGGCAGGATGGACGGCTCATACTCCATAGTTCATCCTGAAATGATAAGTGAAGCCGACATAGGCAAAATCAGGGCGGTCTACAGTCTGCCCACAGCGGTCAGCCATAAAACTTACGCATCCGCCGTATTCCGCGCTGTGCATGACTATCTGGAATATATGCCCGATACTCTTCCGCTTCGTCTGGCGGATAAATATTCATACCCTGATGTGCGCTCCGCAGTGAAAACACTGCATTATCCCGATGATATAAGCCAACTCGGAAAACTCCAGACCCGCAGTCATCCGGCGTATGAGCGTTTTGTGTTTGAAGAGCTTTTTTATCTCCAGCTTGGGCTTCTGATGAAAAAGAAGACATATCAGGAAGTTTCAGGTATTGCGTTTGATGTGAAGCCTGAGTTTCTGGAAGAGATAGCGTCCATGATGCCCTTCAGGCTCACCTCCGCCCAGAAGAGGGTTCTGGCGGATATTTTCAATGATATGAAGCGTCCGAAGCAGATGAACAGGCTTGTGCAGGGGGATGTGGGAAGCGGAAAAACAATAGTCTGCTTCACTGCCGCCATGATTGCTGTGAAAAACGGATGTCAGGCGGCGATAATCGCACCCACGGAGGTTCTGGCGGAACAGCATTTCCGCAGTCTTCTGAATTTTCTGGACGGAACAAAATATACGGCTGCTCTTCTCACAGGCTCCACGGCGGATAAGGATAAAAAAGCATCCAAAGAGCTTATAAGGGAAGGGCATATTAATTTTGTGGTGGGCACTCACGCCCTTATTCAGGAGGACACTGAGTTTGCCGCTCTCGGCTTTGTGGTTATAGACGAACAGCACCGCTTCGGCGTTTTACAGCGCAAAACACTGGTGGAAAAAGGATATACGCCTGATATCCTGCTTATGACGGCAACGCCGATCCCCAGAACCTTATCACTGACATTTTACGGCGATCTTGACATAAGCGTGATTGACGCTATGCCGCCCGGCAGAAAACCGATTATCACCAAGGCATTTCCCGAAAGCTCCCGTCACAGGATATTTGATTCGGTGAAGAAGGAACTGGATAAGGGGCATAAGGCCTATTTTATATACCCGCTGATAGACACCAGCGACAAACTTGCCCTGAAAGCGGCAACCGAAGGATATGAGGAGATAGCTCATTATTTCGGTGAAGATGTGACAGGGCTGCTTCACGGACGGATGAAGGCGGACGAAAAGCGCGAGATGATGAGCGCCTTTAAGCATGGACGCCTGAAAGTGCTTGTCTCCACGACTGTCATAGAGGTCGGGGTGGATGTGCCGGATGCCACTGTGATGGTCATAGAAAACGCCGAAAGGTTCGGTCTCTCCCAGCTTCATCAGCTTAGGGGAAGAGTGGGCAGGGGCGCGGAGCAGTCTTACTGCGTTCTGGTCTACTCCAAGCAAATAAGCGAGGACGGAAAAGCTCGCATAAAAGCCATGGAACAGCACTCGGACGGCTTTAAACTCAGCGAAATTGATCTGGAGCTCAGAGGGCCCGGAGATTTTTTCGGCACAAGACAGTCAGGTTTACCGCAGTTTCGGTTTTCAAATATCGTAAAAGATGTCAAAATATTACATAGGGCAAGAGCGGAGGCGGAAGAGCTTCTCGCAGAAGATCCCGAACTGGCAAAACCGGTTAATAAAACAGTTCTGGAAGCCCTTAAAACCCGATGGAAGGAAGGGATAGACTTCCTTAACATCGGTTAGACGCTCAGGCAGTCAAAAGGGGCAGGCTTGAGCAGGGCGGAGAATCTCTGCATGAAATCTGAGATGCTTCACTTCGTTCAGCATGACTGTTTACCTGCCCGCTTAGCGTGTACAGAGAGTTTCCCGTGAGGGATAGTTTATTGATTAACCCTTGCATTTCCACGGAAGGAAATGCGCCGTGCGCAGCGAAGGTTTGCTCTGCAAACCGCGAGCGTGTACAGAGAGTTTCCCGTGAGGGATTGTTTATTGATAACCCCTGCATTTCCATGGAGGGAAATGCGCCGTGCGCAGCGAAGGTTTGCTTTGCAAACCGCGAGCGTGTACAGAAAGTTTCCCGTGAGGGATAGTTTATTGATTAACCCCTGCATTTCCATGGAAGGAAATGCGCCGTGCGTAGCGAAGGTTTGCTCTGCAAACCGCGAGCGTGTATAAAAATTTTCCACGGACGGGAAAATTTTTATAATTAATAAGGAGGTCGCCGATGCAGATGCCAAAGCTTAGTGAAGAACAGCTGAGAAACATTTCCACTCCTCTGAATTTGCAGAGGGCGGAAAACTATGTCGGTAAATTTATCGACTGCTCTGTTGAGGGTTCTCTTCTGAAGGGAACAATCAAGGGCAACCACGGTGCTTACATCACAACTCTTAAAATCGACTCGGACCCCATCCAGTTTTCATGCGAATGTTCCAACTCCAAGGAGGTTTTCTGCAAGCATGCCGCTGCCCTCGGCCTGACTTACATCTACACACCGTGGGTTTTCGCCAGCAACAGGAAGCTGGACAGAAAAAGCATTAAAACATTTGACGACATTAAATTTTACATAAAAACCACCACGCTCAAGTCTCTACTTGACGATGTGCGGGGTAAAAACATAAGCTCCTCTCAGGTTGCCGAACTCACCGGAGTGTCGATTCAGCAGCTCTCGTCAATAGTAAAAGAGGATCTGAACGGCAAGAACCATGTACTGACAGATCCTTTAAAGATTGCGTGCCTGTATCTGCTGTGCAGCCAGAAATAGAAATTAAGCTTAAAAAGCCCCTGTATTTCAGGGGCTTTTTTTTGTATAATTTTTATATCCAACAAGTGTTGTAAAAGAGAAATAATTCTGATATAAAACTCCAATTTTGCCCATATATTTCGGAGGATGAGTTGCCAAGAAGAAACGACATCAAAACCATTCTGGTTATAGGTTCCGGCCCCATTGTTATAGGCCAGGCCTGCGAGTTTGACTATTCGGGAACACAGGCTGTAAAAGCCCTGAAGGAGGAAGGATACAGAGTTGTCCTCATAAACTCCAACCCCGCTACGATCATGACAGATCCCGAAATAGCCGATGCTACGTACATAGAGCCTCTCACAGTCGAGATTCTGGACAAAATTCTTGACGTGGAAAAACCCGATGCCATTCTTCCCACAGTCGGCGGGCAGACAGCCCTGAACCTCGCTTTGGCGGCTTATGACGCCGGTGTGCTTGAAAAACACAAGGTTGAGCTCATAGGCGCTAATGTTCAGGCTATCAGAAAAGCGGAAGACCGCGAGCTTTTCAAAGAGGCTATGGCGAAAATAGGCCTTGATATGCCGAAAAGCGCAATAGTCCGCACATATCAGCAGGCTATGGACTGTATCGATGACATAGGCTTTCCCGCCATCATCCGTCCCTCGTTCACTCTGGGCGGAACAGGCGGAAACGTTGCCTATAACATAGAGGAATACAAAAGTTATGTTGAGTGGGGGCTTGAGGCCTCGCCGGTGCATGAAATCCTCGTTGAGGAATCCGCCCTCGGCTGGAAGGAATACGAGCTTGAAGTAATGCGCGACCTGAACGACAACGTGGTTATCATCTGCTCCATAGAAAACTTCGACCCCATGGGTGTTCACACAGGGGACAGCATCACTGTCGCGCCCGC
>JBFWJG010000077.1:0-8172 GCA_050253335.1 Deferribacterales bacterium
GTTGCAAAATTCACAAGGAGCTTCATGCTTTTAAAGCAGCCTTTCTCATTTACGGCATAACCCTTGGGAGTGCCGGGGCACAGATCCTGATCATCGTAGACGCCGTCTCCGTCTGAGTCAACGGGCGCAGCGGCAACAGCCATTGTCTCCTTGCTTTTTTCCTCAACTGCCGCAGGCGCGGGAGCGGGTTCTTCAGCAGGAGCAGCCGCAACAGGAGCGGGTGCGGGAGCGGGCTCAGCCGCCTTGGCAGGAGCTTTTTCCTTAACACCGAAGAAATAAGCCACGGAGAAAGCTATAAGCTGGTCGTGTTCGCCGCCGCCGAAGTAGATGTTTTTATAAGAAACATCACCTGCGAAATTCTTTGTGAAAAGGTATTTAAGACCGCCGCCGACAGCAAGTCCGGTGTCGGTTTCATCGGCAACGCGGGCTTCGACTCCGGCCTGAAGAAAGGGGAGAAGAGCCTTGTCTATGGAGGGTCTGAAGTGGTAAACAGCGTGAAGACCGGGAGTGAACACATCCTCGGAGCCGTTTTTATTTTCGTATTCCGCATCGGTATAACCGGCGGAAAGCTCGGCAGCCCAGTGTTCAGTAATGAAATATCCGAGTTTCAGGCCAGCTTCGATTTCGTTCTCAAGTTCGGAATCGTCATCGTCAAAAATTTTATAACCGACATACGGGCCGAAATAATACGCGCCTTTCATTTCATAAGCGGCAACACCTGTCACCATGAAAGCGCAAAGGATCAATGCTGCGAAAAGTTTTTTCATCTTCCACCTCGGATAATAATTAACTCAATTATAACTTATATTAAACAAGTGTAAAGTAAATCAGGATATTAATTTCCGGAAGGTAAAAATAACACTTTATGGAAATATTCAGGCTTAATTACTCTTATTATCCTCTGGATAATCACTACGACTATAATCGAGAAGGCTATCCTTCCCCAGAAGATCCCTGACAGGTGCCCGCCCACTACCATAAGAAGCAGTGTGTCCTCTATGAGACTGTGACACAGCCCGAGAAGGGAAACAGAGAAAAATATATCCGCCTCGCTGAGCTTGCCGCTTCTTGCCTCATTTATTATCATCCCGCCCGCATAGGACAGGCCTATTGTGAGTCCGAATATGGTGAGAGTGGAGGCACGTGCGCTTACCCCAAGAAAGCGGAGCACAGGCCCCAGAAGGTTTTCCATCAGCTTCATAAGCCCCAGAGCGTGAAGCAGGCGCATCACGGCTACAAGTGTGAAGATTATGCAGGTTATCCAGAGCAGGTTTTTCACCTCTCCCATAGCCCAGGCGCTGAGTGTATCTTCCCTCACGGGAGGAACCCAGAGGATTCTAAGAGGCTCCTGAAGCGTGTTTGTCGCGGTGTATATAAAATTGAGCAGCCAGCCGTAAACAAGTGCTCCGCCCATCCGCAGAACCAGCATAGCACGGAGTCTGGGGCCTGATTTGCGCATGATCTGGAGCTCCACCGGCATAGAGTGGGCTATCAGAACTATAGAGGAAAATATTGTCGCCTGCGCCACATTGAGGCTGAGATCTTCCGAAAGGCTTATAAAAACAATAATGCCGCCGTAGATATTTGTGAAAAGAGCGGTTGCCCATGCGAGCCCCAGCTCCCCGGGGAGGCCGATAACCTTCATGAAAGGGTTGAGCAGGGATGAGAGGATTTTGATTACTCCCAGTTCGGAGAGAACCTTAACAGCGATTATGACAGGAATCATAATCCTAAAGAGAGTTTTACAGATGTTGTAAGTTTCTTTGAGTAACTCTGAAACCAGTTTAAGCATCAGTTACTTTAGCACATGCGTCTTAAACGGGCAATAAGCTAAAAAAGCTCAGCCGACAGAAATTGTCAGCATTTTATCTTCTATTTCGGCCTTTTTTTCCTGAGCGGCTTTCACACTGTCAAACCCTATGTGACCTTCAACGGCGCAAAATTCATCTTCATCGAAAAAATCACATACGTTTTCAGCGGTTTCTGTTTTTTTCACAGCGGACATTTCCTAACCTCACAGTTTTATTAATGACACTATACGACTGTAAGATAAAAAGAAAAGAGAAAATAAACAAAATGCGTTTTATTGTTCTATTTTATAGAAGGTTCAGTTGCCCTTTTCAGGAAAAACACTCAGTGGAGTGCCTTTGGTTCCCGCATAAAAAACTACGATCTCAGCAGAGGTGTCTCCTGTGTTTTCCCCTTTGTGCCATGTGTTTACTACTTCCACTATCGCTTCTCCGGCTTTAAGCTGAAGAATATCGCCGTTTTCGGTAGTAACTTTCAGCTCACCGGAAACAAGAAACCCTACATTAATAACCGAATGCTTATGAAGAGGAAGCACGGAGCCTGCGGGAATGGTTATTTTCAGAACAGTGATTTCCGGCTGTCCGTCAGGGTATGCGGGGAGGGGTGTGCCGTCCCAGCTTGAGCCTGTCGAGGCAAGAGTTTCAGCCTTAACTGATGGGGATTCTGCTCCGAAAGCCGAAACGGAAAATGCTAAGATTGCTATGAGAATGAGTTTTTTCATACAGTCTCCTTAAAATGAAAAACGGGCAGGATGTCCTGCCCGCGTCTGTCTTAAATATCTGTTTTGTAGACCTCTTTTCCATTCTTGAAGGTAAGAACGCAGAGTCCTTTGAGAGTTTTGTTCATGTACGGCGTGTTTGTTGATTTTGATTTATTCAGTTTGCTGTCAAAGACATATTCCCTTTCGGGATCAATAACCGCTATATCAGCAAGCGCTCCTTCCTCTATGACGCCTCTGCCTTTCAGGCGGAGAAGATTCGCAGGAGCATAGCTGCAAAGCCTTGAAAAGTCATTTTCATTTATGATCCCTTCGCGGACAAGGTTCAGCGTGAGCGGAACCAGAGTCTGGAGCCCTGTTATGCCGAACGGGGCAAGGTCAAACTCCTGAAACTTCTCATCTCTGCTGTGGGGTGCGTGATCCGTGGCTATGCAGTCTATTGTTCCGTCCATGAGGCCTTCCTTCATGGCTTTCACATCATCCGCACTGCGCAGGGGAGGGTTCATCTTGCAGTTTGTGTCGTAGGAGAGAAGCTCTCTGTCCGTGAGCGAAAAGTGGTGGGGCGTAACCTCGCAGGTTACGTTTATGCCCTTTGATTTGCCCCATCTCACAAGCTCAACGCCGTATCTGGTGCTGATGTGGCATATGTGAACATGCCCGCCTGTGAGCTTTGCAAGGAGAATATCACGGGCTATCATAATCTCTTCGGTCTCCGCGGGTATTCCGCGCAGACCGGTTATGGCAGATACTTCGCCTTCGTGTATGACTCCTTCGCCCGCAAGCTGTTTGTCCTCGCTGTGGCTGAGTATCATCCCGCCGAAGCCTGAGACATATTCCAGAGCCCTGCGCATAACATCCGAGCCGAGAACAGGCTTTCCGTCATCTGAAAAAGCGCATGCGCCCACGCTGAACATATCGCCCATCTCCGTGAGCTCCTCACCGTGCATTCCTTTGGTAACGGCGCCCACAGGGAGAATATCGCATATACCAAGCTCTTTGCCTTTATCCACCATATATTTTGTAATAAAGGCATTATCGTTCACCGGCTTGGTGTTTGCCATGGGGCATACCGCTGTCACACCGCCCGCCGCCGCGGCATATGAGCCGGAAATGATGTCCTCTTTATATTCCAGACCGGGATCACGGAAGTGCACATGCAAGTCGATAAGACCGGGGAGAACCATTTTCCCTTTGAGATCATAGGTTTTATCCGCCGCCGGGGTGTCATCGGTGAGCGATTTTATTATTCCGTCCTCAATGAGGATATTTCTGGTAAAAGTCTTGTCATGGTTAACTATTTTACAGTTTGTAAGGAGTGTCTTCATTATTCGGTACCTCTCTGACCTGTTCCCAGCGTGTAAAGCACAGCCATTCTTACCGCCACGCCGCTTTCCACCTGCGGGAGGATTACAGACTGGCCGCAGTCCGCTATTTCACTTGATATTTCAACCCCGCGGTTTATTGGGCCGGGGTGCATTACTATGGCATTGTTGGAGAGCTTGAGCCTTGCGGCGTTCAGCCCGAAGTATCTGGCGTATTCCTTCACAGAAGGCAGAAGCAGCTTGCCCTGACGCTCTCTCTGTATGCGGAGCATCATTATTACATCCGCTCCCGTAACAGCTTCCTCCATATTACTGCATATTTTAACGCCGAAAGGTTCCGTGCAGAGGGGAAGCATGGTTTTAGGCCCGAAAAGGCGGAGATTTATGCCGACTTTGGGCATTGCCCATATGTTTGAGCGGGCGACCCTGCTGTGGGTTATGTCGCCTATTATAGCCACATTAAGCCCCTCAAGCCTGCCTTTATGCTGTTTTATGGTAAGCATGTCCAGAAGCGACTGGGTAGGGTGTTCGTTAAGGCCGTCTCCGGCGTTCACAACAGATGCCTTTGTGTTTTCCGCTATAAACTTAACCGCGCCGCTGTAGGCATGACGGACAACGAAAATATCCGTATTCATGGCCTCTATGTTGTGCACTGTGTCTATCAGGGTTTCACCCTTGGCTGTACTGCTGGCTGATGCCGAGAAGTTTATGGTATCGGCGGAGAGCCTTTTTCCGGCTATTTCAAAAGAGGTTCTTGTGCGGGTGGAGTTCTCAAAGAAGAGGTTCACAACCGTTTTGCCTTTGAGCGTAGGGACTTTTTTCACATCTCTGTGGTTTATCTCCCTGAAGTTTTCCGCAGTGTCCAGAAGATGAAGAATCTCTTCTTTCGAAAGGTCTATCATCCCCGTCAGGTCTTTTCTGCTGTATGACATTTGTCTGCTCCTAATAAATTAGAGGATTATTTCTTCATTATGCAAACAGAGTCCGCTCCGGCGGTTTCTCTGAAATTTACCTGAACACTCTCGCTCAGTGCGGTGGGGACTGATTTTCCCGTGAAATCCGGCTGAATGGGGAGTTCCCTGTGGCCTCTGTCTATGAGCGCGGCAAGACTTATCTTCGAAGGCCTGCCGAAGTCGGTCAGGGCATCCAGAGCGGCTCTCACCGTTCTCCCTGTGAAAACAACATCATCCACAAGGATTATGTATCTCCCTGTCACGCTGAATGAAATCTCTGTCCCCCTGACAACGGGAAAATCAGCAATCTGTGTCTGGGAGAGATCATCACGGTACAAAGTGATGTCCAGATACCCTACATCCGGCTTTTTTCCGCTGTGCTTTGCGATTTCATCCGCAATTCTGCGTGCAAGCACATCACCGCCGCTCTTGATTCCTACGATCCCGAAATTATCCGAAGAACGGGCAGACTCAAGGATCTGGAAAACCATTCTGGTTATCATCCCTGCCATTTCTTCGCTGCTTAGAATCTCTTTTCCGTGACTCATCAACGACCCTCCGCAGTCTGTATTTTTTCAAAAAAAAAGCCTTCCGTCCCGAAATGGGCGGAAGGCCTTAGAGCTCTCTGTAAGAATTTGTGAACTTTCTGCGTTTTTTCATCTCAAGCCTGATATTAGATCCCCGTAATTTTGCTGTCAATAAATATCGTTGATAAAAACCTAATTATTTCGTAATATTATACGATCAGTAAAATGGCAGGAGTGTTTCTTCCTGCCGGATACGCAAGTTTATGATGATAAAAACCAATCAATTAAAGAGGTAAAAATGAAGTTAAGAACTGTCCTTTTCGCTGCCGTGGTCTCGCTGTTCATTTACGGATGTCTTCCGGCGGTTCTTGTTATCGGTGCGGGTGCTGCAGGCGCAACCTACAGCGTCACGACCGACGGAGTTTCAGACACCATTACCGCAAGCCCGGAAACAGCCTTTGAAACCATGCTTGATGTCCTCAAGGCGGAAAGAGGCGTGATACGCGATTCCAGCATTGCCGAAGGCAAAATCGAAGCCGTTCTTCCTAATGCGGATGTGTTTGCGTTCATTGAGGATCAGGGACTCGGCAAGGTAAAAGTTACCATTAAAGCGAGAAAAAGCCTGAACCTTCTTCCGGACAAAGAAACGGCTGTGTACCTGTACAAACAGTTTATCAGGAACTTTTAATGCTCAGAAAGGCCACTCTGGCTGATACCAGAAATATACAGAAACTAGTCAATACTTATGCGGCGAAAGGGGAGATGCTCTCCCTGAGCATAAGCGAAATATGCGAAAGAATACTTGAGTTCATAGTCTGGGAGGAAAACGGGGAGCTTCTGGGCTGCTGCGCAATGCACCCCTCATGGGAGGATCTGGTGGAGCTCCGCTCCATAGCTGTAGCGGAACATGCCTCCAGGCACGGCATAGGCAAAGTCATGGTGGAGAAAGTTCTAGAAATGTCCAGAGAAATAGGGGCAAAAAAAATATTCCTTCTCACCTACAAGGCAGACTTCTTCGCGAAGTTCGGCTTTAAAGAGGTGGAAAAAGACACTCTGCCCAAGAAAATCTGGTCGGACTGTCTTAAATGCGCCAAATTTCCCGACTGTGATGAAACAGCAATGGCAATGGAGCTTTGATGGACTTCGCCGCGCGGCTGATTGATAAATTCGGAAAAAACTTCGACAGCATAGAGATACAGTTTTCAGAAGGCAGTTCGAAAACAGTTGATATAAGAGACGGCGAGGTGGAGGATGTGACAGTGAACTCATCCTCCGGTCTCAGGGTCAGGATCTTCAAAAACGGCAGAATCCTTTACTACACTTCCGGCGGAGTAAACGAGGAAAGGATTGAATCTTTCTTCCGCGAAGCGCAGGATGTGATAACCCTCACGGAAAAGGACGAGCATGTGTTCATCCCTTGCTCTCCCGAAATTTACGAAGAAACGAACGAAGCCGCTGAACCTGATATCGAAACACTTAAAAACCGCGCTCTGATGACTGAGAGCGGAGCAAAAGGGTTTGACGGCAGGGTAAAATCTGTTAAATCCGCATCATGTTCATATGCTAACCAGAAAACCTTAATCACAGGAACACATATAGCCCGTAAACTATGGAACAGGCAGATTATTTCATCATTCTGCCAGTGCCTTGCGGAAGAAAACGGTGACATTCAGGAAGGCTATGAAGGGGAAACGGTTTACTTAGGCAAGCCTTTTGAGCCGATACTTACCGGAAAAAAAGCCGCTGAAACCGCTGTGAGCCTCCTCGGCGGAAAACCGCTGAAAACAGGCAGATACGCTGTTCTTTTCGACTCAGGCACTGCGGCGCAGTTTTTCGAGCTTATATCCGAAATGTGTGATGCTGAGAACGTGCTGAAACGCATGAGCCTTTTTGAAGGCCGGCTTGGACAGGCTGTTGCGTCCCCTGTGCTCAGTATATGGGATGATCCTTTTCATCCCGACGCCATAGGTTCATACAGGTTCGATGACGAGGGAACCCCCGCCGTAAAGACACATCTTGTTACAAAAGGAACCCTTGAATCATACCTCCATAACGGCTACACTGCCGGATTGATGCAGACCGCCAATACCGCCAACGCTGTCCGCACAGGCTCGGGCAAAATAGGCATAGGCACTTCCAATCTGGTTGTCTCCGCCACGGAAAAAGCATCCGCAGTCGCCTTTGTTCAGGGCGATGTTGTGAAGGTTCTGGATGTTATGGGACTGCACACCGCAGATACCGTAAGCGGTGATTTTTCCCTCGGTGTCTCAGGCGTTGTGCTGCGCGGAGGCGAAGTTGTCTCGGCGTTCAGGGAATCTGTTCTGGCGGGCAACCTGAGAGATCTTCTGAAAGCGGTGACCGCAGTATATGACAACACCCGCATCCACGGCAATGTAGTGACCGGAGATGTATTATTTGATAAACTTACAGTAAGCGGCAGTTAGAGACGTATCCACACAGCGTGAGCGTGTGAGAAAACGGACAGGACGTACCGTTTGCGAACTATGGAAGAAGGTCAGTATAAATGAGTATTGAAGAATCACAAAGCTTATTCTGGGAACTGAAAGATCAGGTCAAGGGATTTTATCCTGTGGTCAATGAAGAAGACATAACCGAAAGAATCCGCAGGGTGGACGAAATGTCCATAAACGAGCCTGACTTCTGGACAAAAAAGGAATCCAAGGCGCTTCTTAAAGAGCAGTCAAACATGAAGAAGTTCCTTGAAGAATGGAAAGAGGTAAAAAGTCTCGTTGATGAGGTTGAAACCCTTATAGAGCTCTACGGTGAAGGGGCGGAAGAGGTCGGCGAGGAGATAATCTCCGTCACTGATAAACTCGAAACCA
>JBFWJG010000078.1:0-7993 GCA_050253335.1 Deferribacterales bacterium
TATTAAGACCGAAAGGAACGGAAGCGAAAGCAACGAAGCCCTCATCTTTGCCTTTCCAGTAGCCGGGCCAGTCGTGACCCATTTCCACAACGCCGTTTCTCACAGCGTCAAACACCTCGAAAGCGGGCACAAGCGCGCCGTCGGGGAAAACTTTGATTTTGAGCTGGCCGTTGGTTATTTTTTCAACGGTTTCAGCAAAGTGTACAGCCGTATCGTGCCAGGGAATCCCTGTCGACCATGTTGTAGCCATTTTCCATTCGTAGGTTTTGGCTGCCGCTGCTGCTTCCGGAGCGGCTGCTGTTTCAGCTTTTTTGTCCTGACCGCAGCCTACTACGGCGAAGATCATAGCTGTGAACATCACACATGAAATTAAAAGTTTGACCAGTTTTTTCATACTTCCTCCTGACTGAGAGAACACTAACCAGTAAGTGGTAAATTTTTCAAACCACTTACAAGTGGTATACCATAGGAACGTCATTGTCAATCTTTTTTATCGCATATTTCATAAACATGTTATAATCAAATCAGACCTTTGAAACCCTTTATTAAAGCCATTATTCATTGGTTTAAACATGAGGTTAATTTTTTAGGCAGTGCTAAATAATGACCATAAAAAACTGTTGACTTAGATTTCATGGGAATATACGCTATTGGTAAGACCACTAAAAAGGTGACGCTGAAATGAACGTACTGACAGAAACCTTTATTAAATATTCCGAAAGCGTGAGCAATAAAAACCTGCTCCTCTCTTTCGAAGAGTTTTCAGAGACCATCGGCAGGCATAATTTTGACTATGTGAGCCTGAAAACGGACGCACTCCCCGAAAAAATCATCACAGCCGGAAATGAAGGCATAGGCGATGCTCTCGTAGAGGCTGATTTTGCCATTGCCGAAACCGGAAGCGTGGTAATTGAAAGCACTGACGAGAGGCTGAGGAAGGCAACATGTCTGGCTGAAAGGCTGCATGTGGCTGTGCCCGCATCCAGAATAGTGCCCATGCTGGAGGACGTTGCGGATTTTCTTCAGGAAAAGTCATCCAACCCCGCCTCCTTCACCGCGTTTATCACAGGGGCAAGCCGCACCGCGGACATAGAAAGAGTGCTGACCATCGGCGTTCACGGTCCATGTGAAATGACAGTATATATAATAACGGACAGGTAGGCAGACATGAGCGGAAAAAACGGAATAAAACGCAGCCTGAACGACAAGATTCTCTACACCAACCTTAAAAACTTCGCCTCAGCATATAAAGCATCAAAGGCAAACGCCTACGCAGGGCTTGATTTCCCTGCTATGGCAAAAGAAATGAACTCGCTTAAAGCCCTCACCAGGGAAAGAGCTGAAAACCTATTTGAGGAGTTCAAAGCAAACGCTGAAAAGAGCGGAGCAACAGTTTACAGAGCCGCAGACAGCCTTGACGCCTGTCGCTATATTGAAAAAATATGCCGTGAAAAAGGCGCAGGTTCCGTGGTCAAATCAAAATCCATGACCAGCGAGGAGATCAAGCTTAACGCCTATCTTGAGAAAAACGGCATAAAGCCTGTGGAAACCGACCTCGGCGAATGGATACTCCAGCTTGCAGGGGAGCACCCTTCCCACATGGTTATGCCCGCCATACATAAAAGCCGCGGTCAGGTGGCTGATTTGTTCAATGCCCTCCTCAGCGCAGGCCTTGACAGGGAAAACATAGCAGCGATGGTGAAAACCGCCCGTCACGCCCTCAGAAACTCCTACTTTGAAGCGGGAGCGGGGCTCACCGGCGCGAATGTCGCCGTTGCGTCCACAGGAACTATAGGGTTGGTCACTAACGAAGGGAACGCAAGACTTTCCGCCACTGTTCCCCCTGTTCACTTTGTGCTTATGGGCTATGAAAAGCTTGTGCCGGATTTCAGAACAGCACTGAAAGTAATAAGAATGCTCCCTAAAAGTGCGACAGGGCAGCGAATCAGCACATACACCACATGGATAAAGGGTCAGGTTCCCTGCGAAGCATCAGGGACGGGGCATAAAGAAGTTCACTATATATTCCTCGACAACGGAAGGCTCGCATTCCTTGACCATCCTCTTTTCGCGGAAGCTTTGAAATGTATGCGCTGCGGAAGCTGCGCCAATGTCTGTCCCGCTTATGAGATGGTGGGAGGTCATGTCTTCGGTCATGTTTATCTCGGCGCAATCGGCCTCATAATGACTGCCATGTTCCACGGCGAGGAAAAAGCCCGCGACATCCTCAAGATGTGCATCGGCTGCCGCGCCTGTTCGACAAACTGCCCCTCGGGGATTGATCTTCAGAAGATAATAGCCGAGCTCAATGTGAACATGGGCAGTAAATTCGGTCTGAATCCGCTCAAAAAATTCCTTTACAGCAATATATTAAGCAGCGGAAAACGCTTCCGTGTGATAATGAAGGCCGGCTCAATCCTCGCAGCCCCGCTGACAGCAGGCGGCAGGATAAAGAAAATCCCCTTTGCGGGAAGGGAGATAAACTTCCGTGAGCTCCCCTCAATCAAGCAGAAAACATTCACAGACATAAACGGACAGAGAGTAAACCCCTCTGCGGCAAAGGGAAGAGTCTTCTTCTATCCCGGATGCGCCGTGGAATATTTCTATCCGCAGATGGGAACGGCACTGGTAAGCTTCCTTGAAAAACAGGGTTATCAGGTTGACACTCCGGACAAAGCGACCTGCTGCGGTCTGCCCGCAATCCACGGCGGAGACGGTGAAGGCGGACGCAAGACTATTTCCGCCTGTCTGGCGCAGATGAAAAATCCGGACGACTACAAGGCGTATCTTGTTCTCTGCCCAAGCTGCGGATTCGCGGTGAAGGAAGACTTCAAGCACTACACGGAGGATAAGCCGGAGGACTTCAAAAAAGCCGGACTTATTTCTGACAAGGTTAAATCACTCGCTATGTTCATAAAAGAGGAAGGTCTGACCAATATCCCGTTTAATAAAGGAGCAAAAGTCACCTACCACACGCCCTGCCACCAGAAACGGGGTCTCGGCTCCTCCGCCGAGGAGCTTCTTGCCTCTCTTCTGGGTGAGGATTTCATCCCCATGACAGACAGCGATGTATGCTGCGGCTTCGGCGGATCATGGTCGGTGGAGTATCCGGGCATATCGGCGGGAATACTCGATAAGAAAACAGAAAACATAGATAAAACAGGCGCGGACACTGTTCTGACCGACTGCCCGGGATGCGTTATCCAGATCGCGGGCGGACTGGGCAAAAAAGACCGCAATATAAAAGTTATGCACCTTTCAGAATTTCTGAAATAGGCTTTCTACCCCTCTCCTAACTTATACTGTGTCCCCGCTTGATCTTCAGCGGGAAAAAGCGGGGACACAGGCCGCCTTAAACCGCCGTTTCATTAACCCGCCCTTAACCCGCCCTTCGGCGGCACAGGCTCAACAGCACTCAGGCTCATAACATAAAACAAATGTTTGAAAATAATGAAATTACATAGTATTATCTCCCCCTAAAACTTTATTGGGGGTAAACAGTGGAGCAATTTCAAAACCTTCTTAATGCGGTAGGAAACATAGTATGGGGCCCGCCGCTGCTTGTCTTACTCGTGGGCACGGGAGTCTGGCTCACAATCAATCTCAGATTCCTTCAGTTCACAAAACTTTTTCATTCACTCTGGCTCGCTCTTATCAAAAAGAGAGAGAAAGATGACCACCCCGGAGACATCACTCACTTTCAGGCGCTTATGACAGCTCTTTCCGCAACAGTCGGAACGGGAAACATAGCTGGCGTTGCCACTGCCATAGCCATAGGCGGTCCTGGCGCAATGTTCTGGATGTGGGTTACGGGGCTTGTGGGAATGGCAACCAAATACGCGGAAGCCGTACTCGCCGTTAAATACCGTGTTCAGAAAGAAGACGGCTCAATGAGCGGCGGACCCATGTACTACATCTCCAACGGTCTGGGCTGGAAAAAACTCGGAATGCTTTTCGCAATTTTTGCTGTTGTTGCATCCTTCGGCATAGGCAACATGGTTCAGTCAAACTCTGTGGCGGATGCCATGAGAAGCACCTTCGGCATACCTGCGTATGTTACCGGAATAACGCTGATGTTCGTCACGGCGCTTGTTGTTCTCGGCGGAATCAAAAGCATAGGCAGGGTAACAAGCGTTCTTGTGCCTGTTATGATTGTTTTCTACATCATCAGCGCAGTAGTTATCCTCATCATCTATGCCGGTCATGTTCCCGGCGCTTTTGCCCTCATTTTTGAGAAAGCCTTCTCTCCCGCAGCGGCCACAGGCGGCTTCGCAGGAGCAGGCGTTATGCTCGCCATCAGGATGGGCGTCGCCAGAGGCGTTTTCTCCAATGAATCAGGTCTCGGAAGCTCACCCATAGCGGCAGCAGCGGCGCAGACAAAACACCCTGTTACTCAGGCTCTTGTCTCCATGACGCAGACCTTCATAGACACCATCATAGTTTGTACCATGACAGGTCTTGTCCTCATAGTGACAGACACATGGGCGAGCGGCAGAAACGGCGCAGACCTCACCACATTCGCATTCTCCACCGGATTTTCAGGCGGAGCGGTGATTGTCGCCATAAGCCTTGCGCTTTTTGCCTACTCAACAATCCTCGGCTGGTGCTACTACGGCGAAAGGTCTATGGAATACCTCTTCGGGCTTAAGTCCATACCTGTTTACAGATACATATTCATTGTGTTTGTAGGTGTGGGCGCAATTTCAAAGCTTGATGTTGTGTGGCTGCTTTCGGATGTTTTCAACGGACTGATGGCAGTGCCCAACCTTATCGGTCTTCTCGGGCTTACCCCTGTGGTGGTCAAGGAAACCAAGGACTACTTCGCTAAACTCGGCAGCGAATAACAAAAATCAGACAGGCGTGCTCAGAACGGGCACGCCTTTTCTTTTATATATACTCCTGTAAGCCTTCTTTTATCTGTTCATATGCGGCGAGCCTGACGGGCATCACTCCGGTTCCGGCGAAGCATTCGGCCTCATCAGCCTCAAGGATAACGTCATCACCCGTGCGGTAGCGCTCCACGGTGATCTTCTTGCTCTTTGTCACTTTCACTTCGGTAAATGGATTGCGGTAGCTCACTGAGCCTAGCTGCCGCGCGGCGGAGTAGCGCACTGTCATTTGCACACCTGATAAATCAAGCCCTGCAAGGAGCGAGGGGTGGATAAAAAGCTCGCCTCCGTTCAGCATGAACAATCTGCCGTCCGCAAGCGATGCGGCAATTCCTTCTGCCCTCTCCCCTTTAAGGCTGACTGTTCTTATGTGTCCGCTTTCCGTAAGAGCTTCATAGTCTTTCATTATAAAAACGGCGTTGCGCCTGCGGGCGCCCACTGCCTGAAAACGGTTTTTATAAACGAATGAGCAGTAATTGACTGGCAGATTAATGTTATTCTCTCTGCCGTATTTGATAAGCTCCAGCGCAGTCAGTTCAGACTCCAGAACAGTAACCCTTTCGCCGTGAATGTATGTATAATTTCTTTTAATAAACTTTTCAAAGTTGTACGGAGTAAGCCTGAGCTGATGAAGGTTAAGGTGCTTTACTCCGCATTCGGCAAGCTCAGGCATGAGCTTCTGCAAAAGCTCCTTTTCCTCCGGAACAGCAGGAATCTCGACAGTGACCGTGGGGATAATTCCGCAGGCACGCCTGAGATTGTCCAGCTTGTAGGATGTGGCGCCTATATCAAAGCGGATCTCGTCCAGTCCTGCGTCCCCCAATTGAGCCAGTATCTCAGAATCAGCCAGTGTGCCGTTGGTGTACATCCAAAGGTATATATTGCTCCCGAAGGCTTTTTTTATGGTGCGTATGAAGGCCAGAGTGAGCTTGGGCGTGAGCAGAGGCTCGCCCCCGCTGATGCTTGCGCCTTTGAAGCCGAACTTTTTGAGATAAGCGGCGTATTCCTCCGGCGCGGGGAAGGTGACAGTATTAGTGGCGGGAACGCCCTTCTCGTCCTGAGATGCGGGGCAGTAAAAGCAGGAGCAGTTGCATTTGTTATTGATAAACAGGCACGACCACTCACCGCTGCCGCAGAGACGGCACCCGGGGGAAAGGTTTTCGGAATCCGCCTTTGTTCCGGCGTAGTCCCACCTGATTTTATCTTTCAGGCTCTCAAGAAGCTCTTTTCTTTTTAAAACGGCCGATACGGCCTCGTCGGGTGTGAGAAAACGGAGGGAATCATACCGCTCGCCGTATTCCTTTTTTGCTGATTCTACAAAGCTGTTTAAATAACCGGCATCCGCATCCATCTGCCCTCCCCTGAGGAAACACGGGGGATAATAGCTTATCCGGCAGAAGAAATATACAGATATTTTTGACCTTTACTGAACCTGTCTCTTAAACGTGACAATATTTTTGCAGCGGGGGCATTTGATCTGGACAAGGTTGACATCCCCTTTCATCAGAAGTTTGCTGCAGTTCGGGCATCTGTATTCCTTTTCATTGTCCGCAGATTTTACGGTCTGTTCTTCCTTCATCAAATTTAACCCCTCCCGAAGCTGATTTCTGAAAAGCATACGAGTTTATTAGCAACGTCAATTAAAGTTTTATTCTTCTAACTTGCTTGCAGTATGTTGTCAATATTTTTCAGAAGAAGTGATGATTTTTATTCAGAAACCGTATATCAATAAAAAAAGCGGCTGAATCCGAGCCGCTCTGTTTTGTATCTTACTTTTCTATGCCTTTGCGGGCGGGGATGCCCTGTGAATAGTAGTGTTTAATTTCGCGCATTTCAGTTACAAGATCAGCCGCCACCATAACTTCTTCCGCCGCATAGCGTCCGGTAAGCACAAGCTCCACCCCTTCGGGAAGGGTTTTCATCAGTTCCAGCACATCATCAGCACTGACAAGCCCCTTAAATACGGCGACATTTATTTCATCCGCCGCCACAAGCCTGTACTGTCCTGAGAAAACAGCTTCACGCACCCGCCTGAATCCTTCCGCCGCCAAGCGGATATCCTCTTCTGACGGTTCGCCCTTTATGAAGCCTCCCTTGCCGAAGGTCTCATGCTTTATCCTGCCGCCGAACAGCCTCAGGGATTCGGTTTCGGAATAACCGCCGTCTTTCAGGAACTGGCCGAAATACACACTGAACCCCGCTCCGGCACAGCGCAGGGCAAGCCCCAGAGCCGCCGTGGTTTTCCCCTTGCCGTTTCCGGTGTAGACATGTACGCATGAACTGTTATCCGGCATGGTTAACTATCTCCCCTATGATGATTGTCGCCGGATGCTTGACGGCATTTTCTTCGACAAACCTGCCCGCATCAGCCAGAGAGGTGAACATTATCCGTTCTCCGGCGGTTTCTATATTTTCCCCTATGAGCACGGGAACAGAAGCCTCCATGCCGTTTTTCATAAGCCTGTCCGCTATTCCGCCGAGGTTTTTAACCCCCATGTAAACGACTATGGTGAGCCCCAGCTTCGCAAGCGCCTCCCAGTTATAGGCATCATCAAGAGTGCCTTCCTTTGTGTGTCCGGTGATGAACACCACGCCCGGGATATTCCTGCGGTCAGTGAGGGCGCTTTTAAGCTTGGCGGAGAGAACAGAGGCGGAAGTCACCCCCGCTATTACCTCAACATCCGCTCCGGCGGCTCTTGCCGCCTCAACCTCTTCCGCGGTGCGTGCAAAGACAGAGCTGTCGCCCCCTTTGAGACGGACAACGGTTTTGCCTTCCGTGAGATGCGCCGTTATGATTTCGTTTATGTCTTTCTGGAGTATGCAGTTTTTGTCATAAGGATGTTTGCCTACATCAATACATGTGCCGGAGGCATATTCAAGCAGGGTTTTATCAATCAGCCTGTCATACAGCACAACATCCGCCGATTTGACCGCATCTGCACCCGCAAGGGTCATGGAGCCTCTGTTAAGCCCCGCGCCCACTATAATAAGCTTTTTACTCATATAATTTCCTCAGTGCGGAATTAAGCTCAAGAACCGCATCGAAAGAACCTGTGTTGGCTCTTGAATACTTCTTTTCATCCGCATGTATCCATTTTGTTTTC
>JBFWJG010000079.1:0-7851 GCA_050253335.1 Deferribacterales bacterium
AAGCTCGTCCGGCAGAATTATTCTGCGTCCGAAAGCAAGGGAGTTGATATTCTGCCTGGAGAGCTGTTCCTTCTCCATATCGAACATGCGGACAGCGGCAGGGTTAAAGAAAGTTATGTTATTTTTGAGATCCGTAATGATTACAGCATCCGAACTCTGCTCAAAGACAGCTTTGAACAGAAAGCATCCGTCCCCTTCCGGGGTTTCTCCAGCGTCTGTTTCAGTCTTTTTCTGCTTGTCGGAATTGTTTAAGCTCATAGATTCTCAGCCTTAACATTTAGTCAAACGGATTATTTGTCAAATTACCACAAACTATCACTGAGTAAAAGCCTTATAACAGTGTTTATCTTTTTTTGTGATGCCTGATAAAAAAGAATGCCGTGACTGCTGTTACGGTGAGCACGGTGAGTGTTTTTACAGCGCTTTCACCTACGGAGCGCGCGTATATTGCCTGATAGTTGTATGAGGCGTGGAGAGCGGCGGAAACAAATATATACGCCGCAGTGCATTTGAGGAAACCGCATCCGGAAAATCTGGCGGCGTTTATTCCCGCTGCCCAGATAAGAGCCAGCGTGATATGCAGAGGGGTTGATATGCAGAGACGCATCAGAAGCATCTGGCTGTTGAGCCCGCCGAGATAATATATGTTTTCAATCACCGCAAAGCCCAGACCGGCGGAAGCCGCGTATATATAGCCCTGAACGGGAGTTTTGTAATTTCCGGAATCTTTTATGAACAGAAAGGTTATGAGACATTTGAGAAATTCCTCATTTATGCCGACAAAGGCGGAATAAGCGGCCATGGAGGGCTTCGGGAGGTTGACAGCGTTCATCTCAAGTCCCAGAGTCTCAAGGAAGAGGGTGTTGAGCCACGCTGCCGGATGATAAGCGGCGGAGCCTGCGGCAAAAGCCACAAGGAGCGACATGAAAAGTGTCTGCCTGCTGAAGCGGCCGAAGGCGTTTATCAGCACTGCCCAGATAAGGGAACCGGCCGCAAGTATTAACATAAGCTCCAAAAGGCACCTGCTCAGGTTTAATCTATAAAGGTAGATCAGAGTTTCTGACTGCGCAACACTAAAGTTTATCCACGGGGCAAAACATCGGGAGCGTATTTCTGCTGAAATGAACTGTAATTCATAATGAACAAGCCGCTGAAAAAAGTCTTTTAAACTGAACGGCAGATTTTTTATATTTTAATTCATTGTGTATGATGATCTGTTTTTAAAAAGAAGTTATTTGTTCAGGGCGGGATAGATTCATATTAATAAATAAACCGATACTTAACAGCTAATTATAACAGTAAAACACGTTTTGTTCCGCGATCAGTTAATTAGAGACAAAAATTAGTGTTGTTTTATTTTTTGGCGGATCTATTATTATTTCAGACCAAGCAAATAAGTTGAACGCAGTTTTCAGAGCTTATCAAAGCTCACGGAAACACGTTCTGCGAAAGGAGGAAGAAATGGCAATGCTTTTAGGTATCATTTGTGTTTCGGCTATCGCAGGTTTCTGGACTGCTGTTTACTACAAAGCTCAACATGCAGACTAGTGTGCAGACTAGTTTTTCATAGCTACAGTTCCTGACTGAAAGCCATCAGGGAGGCGGGGGATGTCCGAAACGGCAAACCCCGCCTTCTTCATATCCTCCCTCACCCCTTTAGCGCAGGAGTAGGTAACAACCTTCCCGTCATCCTTCAGTATTCTGTGTAAATTCCTGAACACGCTCTCTGTCCACATTTCCGCGTTTTTTCTTTTGCTGAAAGGGTCAAAGTAAACCGCATCAAACGGACCCTCAAGCCTGTCCAGACTGTTTACCGCATCCCCGTACATGACATCCAGCCCGTACCTTCCGCATGTGCCTTCATAAAGCAGCCTGCGGAGAATCCTGTAGCCGTCCGGAGGAGTGAGCGAAGCTGTTTTCTGTATGAGCTGAACAAGGCTGTGATCCTTCTCAAGGCTTACAATCTGAAGCCTGTGCTCCTTCGGAATATCAAGCTTTTCAATCTCATGAAATGTCACAGCGAGATTGGCGCCGATTCCGAGGCAGATGTCCAGCAGACGGACGTGCCCTTTTTTCAGCTTTTCCACAATTTCAGAAGGTATTACAAACTTATGGAGGCTTTCGGTGAACGTGCCTATGCTTTTTGCATGGTAGGCCTGTTTATATGTGAGGTTGTAGAATGATATGGAGCCGTCCCCGGTGGAGATCGGCTTCTTATCACCTGAGATGAGGATTAAATTCGGCATTGCTGAAATATATATGATAGTCTTCGGCTGTTTTTTCCGGCATGTCGTCTCTGTAGTGTCCGCCGCGGCTGCCTTTTCTCGCAAGTGCGGCGTGAGCCATCAGGAGGCCTGACTGGGCAAGGTTTTTCAGCTCTGCCGTTCTGCGGTCCGCGGGAATTTTTCCTTCAAACTTTTTCAGGAATCCTTCAAGTTCGCTGACAGCGGTTTTGAGCCCGTCTTCATTTCTGGAAACGCTGACATACTTCCACATTGTTTCCTGAATGAACTTTAACGAAGAGGCATAGTTTTCTTCGGTATATTTATCGCCGATCTGAACTTCCTGCTCAGTGATTTCGATATTCAGGGAATCTGCCGCCGCCGCTTTTGCGCTTCTTCCGCCGAAGACAACCCCTTCAAGGAGCGAGTTGCTTGCAAGCCTGTTGGCGCCGTGCACCCCTGTGCAGGCGGCCTCACCGCATGCGTAAAGCCCTTTCAGGCTTGCGCGTCCGTCGAGATCGGTTTTTATTCCGCCCATGTAGTAGTGCGCTGCGGGGCTGACCGGTATGTAGTCCTGAGTGATATCTATCCCGAAACCGAGGCATGTGTTGTATATCTTGGGAAACCTGTGAAGTATGTGTTCTTTATCAAGATGAGTCACGTCGAGGTAGACATGATTCGTTTTTGTCTTGTTCATTTCAAAGAATATCGAGCGGCTTACCACATCTCTGGGGGCGAGTTCGCCGTCTTCGTGGTAGTTAAAGCAGAATCTTTCCCCTGCGTTGTTGCGCAGGACAGCGCCTTCGCCCCTCATGGATTCGCTGAGGAGGAATGCCGGAGCGCCGGGAAAGTGAAGCGCAGTTGGGTGAAACTGGAAAAACTCCATGTCCTCAAGCTCCGCACCCGCTCTGAAAGCCATGGCGGCGCCGTCCCCTGTTGATACGTCAGGGTTGGTTGTGCGGGTGAAAAGCCTTCCCGCTCCGCCTGTGGCTACAACCACAGCCTTTGAGAAGAAAGATGTGAGTCCGCCTGTTTTTTCATCCAGCGCGAGAACGCCTGCGACTCTGTCTCCGTCTTTGATGAAGTCAAGGGCGTAGGTGTAGTCCAATCTGTAGATATTTATGAACCTGAGGGAATATTCCTTCAGTGTGCGGACAATTTCGTGTCCTGTGGCGTCACCGTGGGCGTGGATTATGCGGTTTACGCTGTGCGCAGCCTCACGTGTGAAGGAGAGCGCGCCTTCCTTGGTGTCAAACTTCGCACCCCATGAAATAAGCTGAGTGATATATTCCGGCCCTTCGGCCACAAGAGTTTTCACCGCTTCCTTCACGCAGAGCCCGTCACCCGCTTTCAGGGTGTCCTCATAGTGGAGAACTATGTCGTCCTCTTCACTCAGGGCTACTGCGACTCCGCCCTGAGCGTATTCGGAACTGCTTTCACCGAGAAAGCATTTGGTTATAATGGCCACATCGCCGTGACCGGCAAGCTCGATAGCGGCGCGCAGTCCTGCCACGCCGCTGCCGAGAACTATATAGTCGAATCGTTTTTTATTCATCAGAAGCGTATGCCCGCCTTCAGGCTAAGCTGGTTAATTTCACCCACGCCCGCTTCCGCGTTGAATCTGAGGAAGGGGAAAGGTGTTACCTGAACGCCTACGATGCCTTTTGCTGTGTAAGCCGTTTCAGCGTCAAGGTCAACAGCGTCAGAGCTTTCTTTCATGTAGTTCATAGCGCCGACTATGCCCGCATAGGGTTTCACGATAAGTATGCCTTTGCTGATGAAAAGACCGAGGTTTGCGTTGTATGCGTCTATTTCATCGTGGCCGATTGTCTGGGAGTATGCCGCTCTGAGTGAGAGCGCGGGTGTGGCGAGGGTTCCCTCAAGTATGGCGTATTTTATTGAAACGCCGGCGAAGGTGAGGTCGGAGTTTGCCGACTGGCCTATCATCGCGCCTACGTCAATCTTTCCGGGGAGTCCTTTCTGCGCGTGCACCCTGTACAGAATGAGAGCTTCCTGCGAATCACCGTCTTCAGCCGCATGATCCCACACCGCTGTGTCTACCATGTTGAATGATGCTTCAGCGGCTATGTCAAAGCCGAGTATGCCAAGGGGGTCAGCAGGGCTGTTGGGGTCAAAGGATATGGCGGAGCCCAGTTCCTTTGTGAAGGTTTTGAAATCGCTCTGAGTCATTCCGGGGCGGAGTTTGATGTCATCCGCGAAAGCCGTGGCGGAAAAGCAGATGATGAGTGCCAGTACAAGAAGCTTCTTCATGGTTTATCTCCTTTTGAGGTCAGGGTAGCCGAAGTCTTTGAAAAAGTTTTCCTTCGTACGGTTGAAATAACCGAACCTGACATTTTTATTTTTACGCTTAATTAATTTTAGCATGTTTTTGAGCCCGAGGATTTCCTCTGTTTTAAACTTCATTTTCGAGAAGAGAAAATCAGGGTCAATGTTGAGGTTGCGGAGCTGAATCAGGTCAATGTTGTAAGCTCCGAGGAAGTCAAGAAGGGTGTTCAACTCGCCTTCACGGTCGTTCACGCCGGGGATGGTGAGAAGATTCAGGGAAACATAAACCTTATATTTGTTTGCCAGTTCGATACTTTTCAGCACATCGCCGAAGTCGTAGTTAACGGGGGAGTAGTACATTTCGTATGTGGTGTGGTTGGCGGAGTTCATGCTCACTCTTATGCTGTCGATCCCTGCGTCCAGAAGGAGTTTGAGCTTCTCCGGGCTTGAGCAGTTCGAGTTGAAGTTGATTGTCATGTCGGGTGCTTTTTTCTTGATTACTGAAACAGCCTTTGCGATGGTTTCCGCCTCTGTTATTGGGTCGCCTTCGCACCCCTGACCGAAGCTGATTATGGGTTCTTCCGCTGTTTCATAATGGTTCAGCGCCACTTCTACTATCTCCTTGGGGGAGGGGACAAACTCAATGCGGGACTGAGGGGAGGGGCAGCACTCCGCAGGCTGTTTGGATATGCAGCCCAGACACCTGCTGTTGCAAGAGGGTGCTGTGGGGATGGGACATTCCCATCTGCCCATGAAAACATTTTTCGCCGCCGTGCAGTGGTATTCCAGTGCGCATTTGGCAAGCTGTCTGTACAGCCTGTTTTCCGGGTATTTGCTGAGGTATGCCTGCACCTTCGGCTTGAAAGCGTCCGAGTAGTCATAGAGACAGGGGTTCCATTTGGAGTCATCGTCTATCTTGATAGCGGGAACAACGAACTTGCCGTTCATCCAGCCCACCGCCGTGTATGCGTAAAGGGGGAGAATTTCCTCACTCAGCTTTTTATAAGCCGGAAGGAACAGGCGCAGAAACCCGGGGGCGAGAAACGCACTGACAGCCATGCCGCCTGAGAAGGTTTCCATATTCGCCGTGTCCTGATTGTAGGCTATGGGGTGGGTGTTCGGCATGAAATACAGCCGTGATGTTTCCGGAAGTTCAATAAGCTCCGTCTCATACGGAACAAAGTTATAATTTTCGCTTCTTACAGCCATTTTCAGGCTGGGGTGGTCATATATATTGCCCTGTCTGTCCGCAAAAAGCAGACTTGGTATATCGTACATAGTACCTGCCTTATTTAATAAATCCGCTCACATCCACTGAGAACACGCACGGAAAGCCCGCCGTAGGAAATGCGGGAAAACAAATCATATTGTATTTTCGCAATTTTTCAATATATACTTACGGCACCAAATAACAGTAAAGAAAAAAATATAAATCCGGGAGTAGAAAATGACAGATATTATTGAGGTTTATGCACGGGAAATCCTTGATTCCAGAGGCAATCCCACGGTCGAGGTTGAGGTTGTTACAAGCGGCGGATTTTTAGGCAGGGCTGCCGTTCCCTCAGGTGCTTCCACAGGGGAGCATGAGGCTGTCGAACTCAGAGACGGAGACAAAAGCAGATACCTCGGCAAGGGTGTTCTGAAAGCCGTTCAGAACGTTAACGAAATTATTTCAGACGAGCTTGAGGGAATAGATGTCCTTGAGCAGAAACTTATAGACGAAATCCTTATAGACCTTGACGGAACGGACAATAAATCCAAACTCGGCGCGAACGCCATCCTCGGTGTTTCACTCGCATGCGCGAAGGCCGCTGCGGATGCTTCTTCGCTCCCTCTCTACAAATATATAGGCGGAGCGTTCGCCCACACTCTCCCCACCCCCATGATGAACATCATCAACGGCGGACAGCACGCGGACAACAATGTGGATATTCAGGAATTCATGATCATGCCTGTGGGCGCTGAAACTTTCCGTGACGCTCTCAGGATGGGCACTGAAACTTTCCATGCGTTGAAAAAGGTTCTCCACGAGAAAAAATACAACACGGCAGTGGGCGACGAAGGCGGATTTGCTCCCGACCTTAAATCAAACGAGGAAGCCATAGAAGTTATCCTCCGCGCCATAGAAAGCGCAGGCTACAAACCCGGCGAGGACATCTGCCTTGCGCTGGACGCCGCTGCGAGCGAGTTTTATAAGGACGGCAGATACTTCATGGCGGCAGAAAAGAACCCTGAGAAATCTGCTGATGACATGGTTGAGTACTATTCATACCTCTGCGGAAAATACCCGATCATCTCAATTGAGGACGGTCTTTACGAAAACGACTGGGACGGATGGAAAAAACTCACTGACGCTCTGGGAAGCAAAATCCAGCTTGTGGGCGATGACCTGTTTGTTACCAACGTTAAGCGTCTTCAGGAAGGAATCAGAAAAGGGGTTGCAAACTCTGTTCTCGTTAAGCTGAACCAGATAGGCACGCTTACAGAAACCCTTCATACAATTGAAACAGCCAAAACAGCAGGCTACACAAATATTATCTCACACCGCTCCGGCGAAACTGAGGATACTACGATAGCCGATCTCGCTGTTGCTGTAAACGCAGGCCAGATCAAAACCGGTTCTGCCTCCAGAACCGACCGCATCGCCAAATACAACCAGCTCCTCCGCATCGAGGAAGAACTCGTTGATCAGGGAGTATATAAAGGGCTCGGCTCTTTTTATAACCTGAAAAGGAGATAGATGTTTCCCTACGCCCGCAGGAAGCGGGCGCGCCGTGCGTAGCGAAGGGCGGTTTATCCGCCCGCGAGCGTGTGCGAAAAACCGCAGGATGCAGGTTTTGAGCCATAAAGACGGCTCAGGGAGTGTACAAAGGGCTCGGCTCTTTTTATAACCTGAAAAGGAGATAGACGTTTCCCTACGCCCGCAGGAAGCGGGTGCGCCGTGCGCAGCGAAGGGCGGTTTATCCGCCCGCGAGCGTGTGCGAAAAACCGCAGGATGCCGGTTTTGAGCCATAAAGACGGCTCAGGGAGTGTACAAAGGGCTCGGCTCTTTTTATAACCTGAAAAGGAGATAGATGTTTCTTTACAAAAAATAGTCACTTATCAGTAATAAGCTTAAAAGGGGCGGCTGTTTTCAGCCTCCCCTTTTTTTATTGAGCAAAATGGATTATGTTATGTCTGAAAATAAAAATACGGGGAGCCTAAAATGAGTCTTGAAAAAAAACTGGCTAAACTTATATGCGAATACAGCCTTGCGTTAAGAAAAGGCGACATACTGCTCATCCGGGCTGAAACTGTCAGCGAGCCGCTCATCAAAGAGATTTATGCCAGAACTCTGGAAACC
>JBFWJG010000080.1:0-7733 GCA_050253335.1 Deferribacterales bacterium
TCGCTACGCACGGCGCGGTTCCATCCATGGAACCGTATGTGATTTTCCTGATTAATCTGTACATCCTGTCAGTTTGGTGTACACGCTCGCGGATGGGTGAACCATCCTTCGCTTCGCACGGCGCTGTTCCATCCATGGTCATCCCTAATACAGCTGCGCATCGCGCACATTAACGAAAGTGATGATGAGGCCCGCGGATGCCTTTTTTCGGGTTCCTGATTCAGGGCTGGTAAAAAGTTATCCCGACCCTGTTTATGTGTTCCTTGAGTTCTTCATTTGAAATATCTTTGTATACCGACAGATCAACCGAATAAGGAAGAAGCAGATCATCTATTCTGTGTTCGATTTTTTGCATGATCTCCAGATTCAGTTCTGTGCCGAAAAGGGCGAGATCAATATCAGAGCCTGTTTTGTAGTTCCCTTTTGCCCGTGAGCCGTACAGCACAGCTTTTAAGACCTGGGGAAACTCGGCGAAAACATCCTGAATTTTCCGAATAGCTTCCTCGCTCAGTCCGTATTTCATTTATTTTCACTCTCTTTTATTGAGTTCAGCTTATCCATCAGTTTGAGGAATTGGTCAAAATAGCTGTTCAGAACAAAGGCCACTATCTGTTCTGTCGTTTTTTCGTTGAATGTGTGTGAGGTCAGATTCCGGCTTGAAATCATGCTCATCCATGCTTCACCGTCATCAATTATGCCAAGCCTGAACGCTTCTCTTGTTACATCTTTAGAGCCGTACAAGTCGCTTCTGCCTCTGTTCTCTAAAAAGTCTTTTAGAACTTTCCACGCGAGCTCATGTGTATATTCAAAAGCCTGTATCAGTCCCTGTTTTTCAAGCTTGGAAAGCTCTCTCTTTCTGCTCAGGTTCACAGCATCTGTAAGCTGTTCCAGTGCCTTGGTATAATTTGAGAAACGCTGCTGCTACCGAATATCAATAGTCATTAAGATTCTCCGCAGTAATTATCATAATGTACCATAATATATCACTATAAGGCAGTCATTGGGGAATCTCAGAAACGCTCAAGAAACTCCGCCAGCGAGCCGATATCCCGAACGCAGAGATCCGCTGTCTCCCTTAGCTTTTTGTTCCCGCCGATGCATACGGAATTTCCCGCGGTTCTGAACATTTCAAAGTCGTTTTCTCCGTCTCCGAAAACCCATGTATCTTCCGCCTGAAAACCCGTCATTTCCAGAAGAGTCTTCAGCCCTTCGCCTTTATTAATATGAGACGGAGTGAAGTCCATGCAGTCGCCGTGGTAGTATGCGCTGATGTAGTCCGACTCAAACTGCGGGGCGAAGGCGTGGAGAAGCCCGATATCTTCGGGCTTAACAGGGTAGAAGGTTACGTTAAGATGATTTAGCTGAGTCCATATGCGCCCGCCGAATTCCTTTCTGTAAGCGGATTTTATCATCTCAATACGGTTTTCGCTTCCGTACGGGATTTCTGCGAGACGGAAGCCGGACGGAGGGAAGCAGGCGTCAAGACTGACCGCACCCCCGTTCTCGCCTATTACTGCCGCTGAGGTTATCCCTAACTGTCTGCACAGTCCTGTGATGTAGGTAAACGGCTTGCCGGAGGCTATGGCCGTTTTGTGTTTCAGGGAAAGCTTCCTTAGCTGTGAAACAAGAGCATCGGGGACAGCTTTTCCGACCTCGCATATGGTTCCGTCAATATCAAATACAAAAAGCATTTTTTTCATAAGACATATTATTACATAAACCTTTAGATGAATAAAGAATAATGATTCTTCTAAGTAGCTGAAATAAAAGATTTAACGCATTTCTGACATGGATTGTTTTTTGTATACAACGTTCTGTTTGACGAAAAAGAAAAAATAGTTTAGATTGAATACAGTATACAGAATACAGAATATTAACACAAGTAAATAAATTGTTTAAAATGTTAATAGTGTTCTGGATTATCCCGCATGAGCAAATGTTAGTTTCTTTGAATATACGGCAAAAGATGGTTAGGGAGCCGGTTTTTGAAGCAGGAAAACGTATTGGAAAGCAAACCCCTGAGAGAGAAAATCGCCGATAAGATAAGGGCGGATATAATAAAAGGCGTCCACGCCGACGGCGAAAGACTTGTCGAACCAAAGCTGGCGAAAAGCCTCGGAATAAGCCGTACTCCCATAAGGGAGGCATTGAGGCAGCTTGAAACTGAAGGCTTCATTGAGATTGTCCCCCGAAAGGGAGCAGTGGTAAAAGCACTTACTATTAAAGATATAGACGATCTATACGCAGTCAAGGCCAGTCTTGAGGGGCTTGCGGCCAGACAGGCGGCTGCGAATCTTACCGAAAAAGATATTGACCGTCTGCGTAAAATAAATGAAAAGTTCCGTGATATAGCATACGAAAATCCAAATGTTATGGACGAGTACCTCAAATATAATGTGGACTTCCATAATGTCTTTATAACCGCTTCGGATAATAAGAAAATTCTCGAAATTCTCGACAGTCTGGCGAAAAATTTCCAGAGGCTGAAAACAGTTCTCGTTTCCAACCGCGAACGTGCGAAGCACGCAGTGGAGGAGCACGAGGAGATTATTGCCGCTTTCGCCTCGGGAGATCCGGATCTTGTGGAGAAAAAGGTGCGCTGGCATATACAGAACGCATGGGAATATCTGAAGCATAACATCAGAAAATAAATTCAAGCACCGCATGGGTAATGCCTTTTGTGCGGCGGAAGCAGAGGTCGGAAATGGGAGTCAGGGACATCAACATCGACAATACCCCATTAAGTGAAAGAATAGCCGAAACAATAAGAACTAATATATTAAAGGGCGTTATAAAAGCAGGCGAAAGACTTGTTGAACCTAAGCTTTCCGAACAGCTCGGAATAAGCCGCACACCGATCAGGGAAGCCCTGCGTCACCTTGAGACCGAAGGCTTCATAGAGATAATCCCCCGCAGGGGCGCGGTTGTCACGGAGATTACCGACAAGGACGTTGACGAGATCTTCGTTATAAAGATCAGGCTTGAGGCTCTTGCCGCCAGGCTTTCAACTGAAAGACTGTCCAGGGATGATATTGATAAGATGAAAGAGCTGGCCTCCAAGGTAAAGGAAGGCTCCTCCAAGGTCGGCCATATGGTTAACTGGAACTCCGAGTTTCATGACATATTCATAAAAAACTGCGGAAATGACCGTCTTATTAAGATTCTCGCCGGACTTCAGCAGCAGTTCAAGCGGGCCACTGTTTTCTCATTTTCCGAAACAGGAAGAACACAGGAAGTGGCGAGAGAACATCAGAGCATAATCGAGGCTATCGAACTCAGAGACAAGGACAGGGTGGAGAAGCTTGTGGAAACCCACATCCGCAACGGGTGGGAGTTCATTAAATCCCGGCTTTAGCATAAGTTCCGACAGGCGTTTCATCAGGGGGAAGTCCCGCATTGTTTTTCCGGCGTCAGCCCCTTTCCGCGCTTATTTTTCCTATATTGAATCTTCTCAAGTTTTCCAATGACAATACTGTGCAAGTTTGCTATAACGGCTTAAAATTTCCGCCGTCCCCGTTTATTTTCAGCGGGGAGGCTTTTTTTGCCTCAGAAAATATCACCATATTCATAAATGAGCGGGGTTGTTTTATGAAAGCACAAGTATTTGTAAAGTTTAAGAACGGGGTTCTCGACCCTCAGGGACAGACGATCCTCGGCGCTGTAAACCGCATGGGGCACGGCTTTGTGAAAGATGTTAAGGTCGGGAAGTTTTTCGAAATAGAAATCGAGAAATGCGAAAATCCTGAGGAAAAGCTCAAGGAAATAGCCGACAAAGTTCTTGCCAATCCTATCATCGAAGAATTCAGAATAGAAATACCCGGAGAGAAATAATGAAAGCTGGAGTTGTTGTTTTTCCGGGCTCCAACTGCGATCACGACTGCTATCACGTTTTAAAGCATGTTCTCGGTATGGACACGGTTTTCCTCTGGCATAAGGATGCCGACCTGAAGGGGGTTGATCTTGTTGTTCTCCCCGGCGGTTTCTCGTACGGCGATTATCTCCGCTGCGGCGCAATCGCCAAACATTCCCCCATTATGCAGGAAGTGAGCGAGTTCGCGGATAAGGGCGGATATGTTCTTGGCATCTGCAACGGTTTTCAGGTGCTCACAGAGTCCGGCCTGCTTCCCGGGGCTCTTCTGCGCAACAGAGAGCTCAAGTTCATATGCAAGTATGTAAACCTCAGGGTAGACAACGCAGGCACAGCCTTCACCAGCAGATACGCCGACGGCGAGATAGTGCGCATTCCCATAGCCCACGCGGAAGGAAACTATTTTGCTTCGGAAGAGGTTATAAAGGAGCTTGAGGAGAACAATCAGATTGTGTTCCGCTACTGCGATGAATACGGCGAAACCTCAGATGGCTCCAACCCCAACGGCAGCATAAACGGCATTGCCGGAATAATAAACAAGGGCGGAAACGTTCTCGGCATGATGCCGCACCCCGAAAGATGCGCGGAGGAAATCATGCAGACCAAAGACGGTTTCCACATTTTCGAATCTCTCCGTAAAGTTGTAAAAGGTGTTCTATGAGCATGTACGATACATTCAGATATCCCGAAGTGACCGTTGAGGCCGCCAGAGGGATGGGGCTCAAGCCGGAGGAGTTCGACCACGCGAAGAAAATCATCGGCAGAACTCCCAATTATATAGAACTCGGCATTTTCTCCGCCATGTGGAGCGAGCACTGCAGCTACAAAAGCAGCCGTGTGCACCTCGCCAAACTCCCCACAGAGGCGCCTTGGGTTGTTCAGGGGCCGGGGGAAAACGCAGGGATAATCGAAGTGGACGGCGAAATATGCGCCTGTTTCAAGGTGGAGAGCCATAACCACCCCTCATACATAGAGCCCTTTCAGGGCGCAGCCACAGGTGTGGGCGGAATCATGCGCGATGTCTTTACCATGGGCGCAAGACCCGTCGCCGCTATGAACTCGCTGCGCTTCGGCAAAATAGACAATGAAAAAACAAGGTCGATATTCGAAGGCGTTGTAGCCGGAATCTCCTTCTACGGCAACTGCTTCGGCGTTCCCACCGTGGGCGGCGAAGTCTTCTTCAATGACTGCTACGCCGGAAACCCTCTGGTGAACGCATTCAGCTTAGGTCTTGTGAATAAAGATAAAATCTTCCTCGCCAAAGCGGAAGGGGAAGGAAACCCCGTAATATACGTCGGCGCGAAAACCGGCAGAGACGGAATCCACGGCGCAACCATGGCCAGCGAGGAGTTCTCCGCTGAGAGCGAATCCAAACGCCCCAATGTGCAGATAGGCGACCCGTTTAAGGAGAAGCTTCTCCTTGAGGCGTGCCTTGAACTTATGAAAGAGGACTGGGTTGTGGGGATTCAGGACATGGGCGCAGCGGGGCTTACCAGTTCTTCCTTTGAGATGGGTGCTCAGTCAGGCGTCGTACTTGATCTGGACAGGGTTCCCACCCGTGAGAAGGGGATGACCCCATATGAGATAATGCTTTCCGAATCACAGGAAAGGATGCTCATGGTTGTCCGCAAAGGGTGCGAAGATAAAGTTAAGGCAATTTTCGATAAATGGGATCTGGACGCCGAGGTCATCGGACACGTGGCTACAGACGGCTATGTCCGCCTGCGCTGGCAGGGTGAGGAGGTTGCGGCTCTTCCCGCGGCTCCGCTCTCCAAAGAGGCTCCCAAATATAACAGACCATACGCCAGAGGCGCATACATGGACGAGCTGAACAGCCATGTTGAGGTGAAGGAGCCTGATCACCTTAAAGGTGTTCTGCTCAAACTTCTTGCCGCGCCGAACATAGCCTCAAAGAGATGGGTCTACACCCAGTATGATCATATGGTGAGGATCGGAACCACGGTTCTTCCCGGCTCTGACGCGTCAGTGATCCGTGTTCCGGGTTCGAAGAAGGGGATAGCCCTTTCCGCTGACTGCAACAGCCGCTTCTGCCGCCTTGACCCCAGAACAGGAGGGATGGCCGCCGTTGCCGAATCCGCCAGAAACGTTGCCGTAAGCGGTGCGAGACCCAGAGCGTTCACCAACTGCCTTAACTTCGGCAATCCGGAAAAGCCCGACATCATGTGGCAGTTCGTGGAAGCTGTTGAGGGGATGGCAGAAGCCGGAAAAACACTCGAAACTCCCGTGGTGAGCGGAAACGTGAGCCTCTATAACGAAACGGAAGGAAAAGGGGTTTACCCCACGCCCACCATAGTGATGGTCGGCGTTATAGATGATGTGGAAAAAGCCGTTACAAGCACGTTTAAGCTTGAGGGGAGCAGTATATACCTTCTCGGCGAGAACACGGACGAGATCGGCGGAAGCGAGTATTTAAGCACGATACACGGCATAGAAAAAGGTATGCCGCCCAAAATAGACCTTGAAAAAGAGAAGAGGCTCATCAATCTTCTTGTGGAAGCGGCGGAAAAAGGGCTTATGCTCTCGGCGCACGACACAGCAGAAGGCGGCCTTGCCGTTGCCCTTGCCGAAATGTGCTTCGGGGAGAAGCAGATAGGCGTGAGGGTGAACCTTGAGGACAATATCCGCACCGATCACCTTCTTTTCGCCGAATCTCAGGGCAGGGTAATTGCCGAAGTGGGCGGGCTCTGCTCAGCCGCTTTTGAGAAACTCGCAGAAAAACACGGCGTAAAATGTGCTCCGATAGGCACGGTGGAAGGCGCCCACATAGTCATAAAGCATCAGGGCAGAACAGTTATCAAAGCCGAAGTGCAGGAAGCGGCAGACAAGTTCCTGAACACAATCGGAGAGTGGATGAAATGATATTGGATAAATTTCACGAGGAATGCGGCGTAGCGGGCGTTTTCGGCTGCAAAGAGGCGGCAAACCTCGTGTATCTTTCGCTGTACTCCCTTCAGCACAGGGGGCAGGAAGGGGCGGGAATCGCCGTTTCCGACCGTGATAAAATAAGATACGAAAAAGGTCAGGGGCTTGTGGCCGATATTTTCAGCGCACAGAAGATAGAGGCTCTGGAAGGGGACATGGCAATCGGCCATAACCGTTATTCCACAGCGGGCGAAAGCCATGTGCGGAATATTCAGCCTTTCTGCGTGGAGATAAACGCAGGCCCAATCGCGATAGCCCACAACGGCAACATAGTAAACGCAGATGAGGTTAAGAGGCAGCTTGTCAGGAACGGGGCGATCTTCAACTCCAGTTCGGATTCTGAGGTAATCGTTCACCTCATAGCCAAAAGCGGCATTGATAACCTTATCGATTCCATTACAGCTTCTCTCAAGAAGCTTCAGGGTGCTTACTCGCTTCTTCTTATGACAAAGGACAGGCTCATCGGCGTCCGTGATCCTCTGGGTGTGCGTCCATTGATTCTCGGTAAGCTGGTAAACGGCTATATACTTGTTTCCGAAACGGTTGCCCTTGACCTCATCGGAGCGGAATTCATCAGGGAGATTGAGCCGGGCGAGATGGTTATCATCAGCGAGAAGGGGATAGAGTCTCTCCGCCCCTTCGAGAAAAAGACACCGAAGCCCTGCATATTCGAACATATATATTTCGCAAGGCCGGATTCCATGATTTTCGGCGAGAATGTTTACGATGTCCGCAAGAGAATGGGCAGAATGCTCGCCATACAGCAGCCCGCTGACGCGGACATAGTCGTTCCCGTGCCGGATTCGGGGATCATCGCCACAATGGGCTATTCGGAGCAGAGTGGCATACCCCTTGAAATGGGACTGATCAGAAACCACTATGTGGGCAGAACATTCATAGAACCGTCCCAGTCGATCAGACA
>JBFWJG010000081.1:0-7623 GCA_050253335.1 Deferribacterales bacterium
TTACCAAAGGTGAGCTTAATTTTGACCTCAATGAGTTTGCCCTCAGGGATTTTGAAACCGAACGCAGGCTGGAGGAACGGGGCAGGCTCAAGCAGTATATATGGATACTCACCTTCCAGAAACTTCTGCGCGGCTCTTTTCCGGAAGTCATGAAAAAAATGATGAACTGCCTCGAAGCAGAATATAAAAACCCCGTGGAGATAGAGTTTACGCTCAATTTCACAGACGGATCGGATTATGTGATCAACCTCCTGCAGTGCCGTCCGGTTCAGAAAAGCATCAGAAACGCCGTCGCCCTCAGGCTGGGCGACACACAGCACAACAGGATTATCCTTGAATCAAACGGCCACTTCATGGGCGGAAATGTGCACATTCCCCTTCACTGGCTTGTATTTGTGGACGCGGAAAAATATTCTGCGCTCAGTCTGAATGATAAATACGAAACAGCCAAAGCGGTTTCCATGGTTAACAAAAGCGTCCGCGCTCTGGGAAAAAGCGCGGCTCTTTTCGGCCCCGGCAGATGGGGGACAAGCACCCCCTCACTCGGTGTTCCCATTGTTTTTGCGGACATCAACAGCTTCGCCGCCATATGTGAAATGGAGTATGACGCGGGCGGACTTTATCCCGAGCTCTCTTTCGGTTCCCACTTTTTTCAGGATCTGGTGGAAAACGGCACTTTTTACATGGCACTGTTCAGTGGAAAAAAGGAAAGCACGGTAAATTTTAATGAAATCTGGCGCTTTAAAGAGATATCAGGCACTATTGTTGAAGCTGAACCGCATGTAGCTGATGTAATTAAAATTTACGACACAGACGGAAAAGCCTTTCTCAACTCGGACATAGAAACCCAGAAAGCTCTCATACTCTGCTGAACCCTTTGTTTAACCACCTTTGCACTTCTTAACAATCATACGGGAAAAAATATGCAATATTATTCCTTAGCAAGCAAATGGAAGGTGGTACTTATGGAGCAAAAACTGTTTCTTCATCTTTTTCTGAATATTTCGAAGCTTCTGGAAGACCGGATCCGCGAGGATCTCGACCCTATGGGAATCTTTCACGGACAGGGAAGAGTACTGGCCGAGCTTTATAAAAACGACGGCATGACCCAGATAAGCATAGCCAAAACCCTCGGCATCTCTCCGGCCACTGTAACCAACATGGTTAAAAGAATGGAGGCGGGCGGTCTGGTTAAACGCTACAGCGACAAACACGATGACAGAGTGATCAGGGTTCACCTCACCAAGGAAGGCAACAGATCCGCTGAGAAAGTGATCGGAGTCTGGGAAAATATTGACTCATTCATAAAAACCCTTGTGCCCCAAAACGAGCTTGAATCCATGCACAGAGTGCTGGATAAGGTAAGATTCGGCCTCGGCGGTGCAGTAGAGGAAAGCGAATCAGGATGCAGCGAAACCGTCCTGCAGGCCTAACAGATAATAAAGTCGGCGGGGCAAACCCGCCTATTCTCCCGCTCCCGGTTCTCTCTCGCGCAGCAGACTGAGGCAGAAAAATACAGAGAAGCAGATCCTGATATCCATAGGAATATGAGATAACTGTCTGCCTGAATATAAACAAAAAGTGATGACCGCTGTGTTATCATTATGCCTAAACACATGAGACAAAAGCGCTTTCATTCCATGCGGGCAATAAATGCCTGTCAAATGACATTCTCATTTCATAACTCCATTTTCTCCACGATTCGTTATTTGTTGCCCATGGAAAACAAATGTGTTAATGTTGGACATACATATAAATAGTGATGTTTAGTAGCTATAAATATGTATAAATTACATCTGACAAACAAATCAAGGCTGTGCCTTAAATTTGAAAAGGGGAAAAATGTTTATTAAAGCTGACCTTCAAAGGGTATTTGACGGGGTTCCGGTTGCTGTTCATTCCATAGACCCTCAGGGAGTGTTCGAATATGCAAACAGCGCATGGCTGGAGCTTTTCGGTTATATGGAAGCTGAAGTAATCGGGAAGGATATGATCGGTTTTCTTCATCCCGACTACAGATGCAAAGCGATGAAAAAATTCAGCGAATTCACCGAAAAGGGCGGACTTGAAGAACTCTGCATGAAATTCATCAAGAAAGACGGCAGTGCCCTGAAAGCATCTATACAATCCTTTGCCGTCTACGATGACAACGGTTCTTTTCTGCGTTCATACGCCTTTCTGGAGCCCCGCGGGGAATCAGACCGAAAACTGAATGAGTTTGCCGTCCCGTCCGCGGCGGATGTTAAGAACGAGTTTGTCAACGAGCTTCTTGCAGCCATATCCCACCACTGGCGTCAGCCTCTGAACGCTCTGGGACTGAATATACAGAACCTGTCCGAGTCTTTTGTTTCATCAGAGCATGAGGAGATGTTTAAGGAATTTGAAAAAATCAGCATGTCCATAATACTGGAAATGTCCGAAACAATAGACACTTTCAAAGATTTTTTCAGAGTGCGGGAAAAAGGCTGGTTTTCAATCTCCAAAGCGGCGGGACAGACACTTGCGATGTATGATTCCCTCCTGAAGGAATCGGGCATAATAACCTGCATAACCTGCAACTGCGAAGAAGGACAGACAGTCTTCACCCCCGAGCACAAACCGTCCTGCGGCGGCTTATGCAGGCTAACCTCAGGAAGCGAAATAAACTTCAAACAGGTTATGATGCACCTGCTGAGCAACGCGGTTAACGCAATCAAACGTTCCGGCCAGATACACGGCAGAATAAATATAAATATAACCAATCTGAAAACAGGCAAAACTGTGGAGATAACAAACAATGGCGGCGGAATCAGCGGAGAAATAAAGGAGCGGATATTCGACCCCTACTTCACCACATCTGAAGTCGGCCAGAACAAAGGGCTGGGGCTCTACCTCGCAAAAACCCTTGTGGAAAAATCCCTTAACGGAACACTTGCCTGCACGTCAGGCACAGGCACAACCACATTCACAATCTCCCTCAAACAGCCGCCTTCTGAACAGAGTTCCTGCTGATATCATGCCCGCCGGCGCGCCGGACACTTCAGCAGTGATTTGCAGAAAGCATCGGTTCCTGACGGAAGGCTTGCAGGAAAACAGCAGGGAGTATGCACCGGACACCGCAAAGCGTCCGGCGCGGTTTTATATCAGGCAGTAACCTTGTCATAAAGTGGATAAAGCTGGATCTCCTCTCTGTTTATGCGCATTCTGAGCGTGGTGATAATCCTGCCCAGTTCTCTGGCATATTCGATATTAAGTTCCGCTTTTTCAATACGGTTCATGAAATCCAGTATCTCCGCCGTAAGCCTCTGCATTTCACCCGCAAACTGCTCGCTGACTTTTTTTGCCGCCGGATTATTTTTCAGCGAGGGGTAAAGTCTGGTGTCTTCCTTATGGAGATGTCCCGCAAGAAGCCTTTTTCCTTCGAGAAGCTTTCTGCGTCCTGCTTCATTGCCGAGTCCTGTTATCTGAACTTCCTGAAGAAGTTTAAGAAGCTGAAGATGGTCGTTTTTAAGTTCTGTGATTAATGCGCTCATGTGTTTCCTCCGTCTGTTTTTTATAAAAATAGTACAGACAGCGGAAATTGTTTTGATCCTGATCAAGAAGACTTTATTTTTCTGAAATTGTCCGCTCTGTTTTTTTAGGATATAGTATCTTCACCATATTATCGGGGGAAATCAATAATGTCATACTGTGATGCTATAAAAACAATGAACGCCGATAAAGCGGCGCTCCATGGAAACTACCATGACAACCACTACGGATTTCCGCTGCATGACGACAACGAGCTTTTCTGCCGTCTGGTGCTTGAAATAAATCAGGCGGGGCTGAGCTGGGAAACAATACTTAAAAAAGAACAGGCATTCAGAAAGGCATACGACGGCTTTGATGTGAAAACCGTTGCAGAATATACCGAAAATGACAGAGAACGGCTTCTTGCCGATGCGGGAATCATCCGCAACAGGCTGAAGGTTAACGCCGCCATAGAAAATGCCAAAACTATTCTGAAAATTCAGAAAGAGCACGGTTCATTCAAAAACTGGCTTGATAAGCACCATCCCCTCACAAAGGAGGAGTGGACAAAACTGTTTAAAAAGACATTTAAGTTCACCGGAGGCGAGATTGTGAATGAGTTTCTTATGAGTACGGGCTACCTGAAAGGCGCCCACGCCGAGCACTGCCCCGTTCACAAAAAGGTTCTGGAAGCAAAGCCCAAATGGGCGGAGAAATAGGGGCTGAAACAGGAAACCTCAGCCCGCTTATCATCTGCTAAGCTTCTGTTACCAGAGGCTTTTCCATATCTTTTTCACCAGAGTCACACCTTTATCCGCTGTATCCTTAACGGCATTCTTCGCTGCTTCCATATCCTTGTCCAAATCATCCTTGCCGCTGAGGTATTCTTCGTATGTCAGCCCGTTGTCATATACCTTCGGCAGGCAGTAGGTTATGGATGTTACAGCGCATCTGGTTCCGTCCGCCCACCATGCGTTGCCCAGATATGTAAAGTTCATGTTCAGCATCTGCGCACGCATATTTGATACATTTTTAAGGTTAGCGTATTTCAGGTCGGAATAGCTGAAATAAAGATACTCCCAGTCTGTTCCCTCAAAGTTTGCCCCCACAAGGGAGGTAAAACCGAATGAGGCACTGGGGTCAATCGCATAGTTGCCGTCAGGATCGGGATTGAAAGCAGAATTGCGGAAATCGGCCTTATCAAAGTTGGAGAACGAAACATTGCCGTGGAAATTTGCGGAATCAAATTTTGCTCCGCTGAAGTCGCTATTGTATATATCTCCGAAAATTTGTGCTCCGCCGAAATCAGCATTTTTAAACGAGCTCTCAGTCACATCCATATGAAGCTTGCTGTCCTTGAAGCTTACATTGTCAAAGACAGAACTCTCCATTGCATAAGGGCGGTCAAGCAAGGGGTAATAAGGAGCATCCGGGTCTAATCTCAGAGTTTCCCATACATTGAATGAGTAAATGAGCGTATTGCTCATATCTGCTCCGGTGAAGTCGGAATCAATAATCTGGTTGCCGACTCCGCCGCTGCCGTCACAGCAGTCGGGGCTGAATGCCGCTCCAGAAAGGTTTGCATTAACGAAGCTGGAGTTTTTAATTCCCATGAATCTCCAGAAGTTTGCGAAGTTTCCGCCGTCATGGTTTTCGTTTATAACATTCCTGTTGACCCGCACAGAACTAAGAACACCTGCGGATGCAGTGACAAATGCAGGCGGAATCTCCTCCAGCACGAAGCCGAAAAAGTCCATCCTTGTGCTCCCTGCGGCAAATATCATAAAATAGGCTTCGTCATCCATCATGGAAACTGTTCCTAATCCTTCATAAAAGCCGGCGTTTGCGCATCCTTCGAGGGTGTATTCCACAGTGTAGATATTTTTATCGGATTCGGGGTTGTCAATCACTCCCCCAGTAACCGTGCAGGTTTTATATGAGCCGGAGAAAGCGCCGTCATCCGAAACAGTAAGATTCATATTAGCTGTCAGCTTGCTTCCCGCCAGCTGCGCCAGAGAGGAAGGAATTTCATAAAGCCGTGAGTACACAGCCTCAATCTCACCTTCCTGGAGAAAATCATTGGAGAATGCGCCCGAAAAGCTTTCCTTTTCATTTACAAAGGCAGTCACCACGCCTCTGGCGATGGCTTCCCCGTTTGAGGCGAGGTTATAAAGCATATATCTTGTAGAGGAATTTTCCTGACCGTCGGAAACTATGTACTTGTTTTTGACCATCTCATAGGTTCCGGCATAAAGCACATCGGCATCTTCTGAGATACCGAAGAGCCTGCCGTTGTATATCAGGGTGTTCATGTCATAAACGCCGTCTCTTACTATCGCCTGATGCCCAAGCCATATGCCTGAGGGGTCAACAGGTTCGGGCTCTGCAGAGCCGCTTGATTTATCAAGAATATCAAAACACCCGCCAAGCATAACGGCTAAGGAAAAAGTAACTGCCAACAGTATTGCTCTCATCACCCCGCTCCTAATCAAAAATATGTACTCAGTATATTACTTATTAACACACTCCACAATAAAATGTGAAACGGGGCAGATATTTAAAGAAGAAGGAGCGGAATACCTGCGGAAACCCAGCTCACTAGTCTCGGTTTTCTTGGAAAGTATCAGTAATTAATATTATGAAATCATATTTGAAGATCGTTTTCATCAATGTTAGCATTACATAAGAGAGTATACACGGTTTGAGAGCTCAACCAATGCTCTGCAAATAATTTCCGAGGTAATAACATTGGCAACAGAGATTAATTTAAAAATAATTTTTATTTGTTTTTGTTTATTGTTTCAGTTTCACGCATTTGCCTCGGATGAAACTTTTTCAACATACGAAGAAGCGAAAGAATTGTACCTTTCAAAGACCAAAGATCCTGAAGATTTATCAAATAAAATTAAGCAATGGCCTAAAATATTCAAAACTTTTAGCAAATATTCAAATGAAGGAAATCCAGAAGCAATAACCTACCTTGGACAGATGTATGAAACAGGCAGAGGAACAAAACCAAATATAAAAAAAGCAGTAAAACTATACAAACAAGCTTTTGAAATGGGAGAACCCAATGCCAAGTATTTTTTATCATATTTGTACTTAACAGGCAGAGGTGTCAGCAGAAACTATGATAAAGCTAGAAAGATGCTTGAAGAGTTGCTTGAAGCTGGTGACATGCGTGCTGCTGCGAATCTGGGAAGCATCTACCGCGAAGGAAGAGGTGTAAAGAAAGATTATAAAAAAGCTGTAGGGTACTATGAAATTGGCGCTACAACTGACCCAGCTTCCATGTTTCTACTTGGCTATATGTATTTTATGAACTATGGAGTAGAAACTGATTATAATAAAGCATTCAAGCTATTTACTTCATCGGAACAAGCCGGGTTTCAATATGGCTATTATTTTATAGCTTATTCATATATTTATGCTAAAGGGACAACTGCTGATTTGGATATGGCGAATTCAGTTTTTCAAATGATATATCCCGTAAGATCTCCTGAATATTATACATCTATCCATAAAGCTTATTTATATGAGCATGGCAGAGTAGACAAATATAATAATGATAACAGATATAATGAATACTCAAGGGCAAGTAGCCACGGTGTATATTGTGGAAGCTTTGGCTTAGGAAATTTCAATTTAGTTAATCCAAATACTGATAGCCAATTTAATCCACAAAAAGAATGGGGTGTTGATTTATTAATAAAATCAGCTGATGACGATTGCCTTGATGCAAACATCAGACTTTCAGAGTTCTACTCTACTGGAAGTTTTGTTGATAAAGATCTCAAGAAAGCTGCAAGATATAATAAAAATGCAGCTAAACTACTCTTCTTAGACAAATTTGAAGAGCACACACGATTTGTTTATCTCTCCCCCGAAGAATATTACGGCAGACCGCACATAATAAAATGGCTGAAAAAGGAAGCAGCGGCAGGAAACGAAAAAGCAATAGCAGTCATTAATCTTCTGAAATCCCGAAAGAACATTCCCGGAAATTATAACTGGATAGATGTAGATTTATATTGAATCCAAGATAGGAAAATACAAGCTACTGCATTTTTCGGCACGGAATAAAAAAGCCAGTGGATAACTGTAACCACACCAAGTTACCAATATCCATGTGAC
>JBFWJG010000082.1:0-7569 GCA_050253335.1 Deferribacterales bacterium
CTTTTTTTACAACAGTTACGTTCCTTAATTCATCCATAATTTCCCGCCCTGAACATATTCCGTCAGTATAATAGCATCATTCTGCCGGATTAATCACCGGAAAAAAAACAGACGCCGGACTACTCGGATATAATTTCCTGAGCGGGAACGACAGCACCCTGATACTTTTCTTCTATGAATGACTTAACCTCAGGAGAAACAAGCACTTCCGCAAGCTTCACAAGGGCATCCTCTTTCGCTCTTTCGGTTTTTACAACAAGGATATTTGAATAGGGTGATTCCTTATCCTCTATGACGATAGCGTCCTTTGAAGGGTTGAGCCCCGCCTCAAGGGCGAAGTTGGTATTGATCACAGCACCCGCCACGTCCGCAAGAACACGGGGAAGCTGTGCCGCATCAAGCGCTCTTACCGTGATATTTCCGGGGTTTTCGGTTATGTCCTGCACTGTCGCCTTGATGCCCGCACCCTCGGCAAGCCTGATAAGCCCTGTTTTCTCAAGGAGAACAAGGGCACGCCCGCCGTTTGTGGGGTCGTTGGGGATTGCAACTACAGCGCCGTCTGCGACTTCATCAATCGATTTAACCTTAGCGGAGTAAAAGCCCATGGGTTCAATATGCACCTTCGCAACAGCCTTGAGATTCAAGCCGTGATCTGCGCTGAACGACTCAAGATAGGGAAAATGCTGAAAAAAGTTCGCGTCAAGCTCGCCCTTGTCCAGCGCGAGGTTGGGCTGAACGTAGTCGGTAAATGTAATTATTTCCAGATTAACGCCCTGCTCCGCAAGGATAGGCTTTGCAAACTCCAGTATCTCCACATGGGGAACGGGGGTCGCGCCTATTTTCACTGTGACGGCCTGCTGTTCAGCCGTAACAGCCCCGCCTTCGGCCTCTTTCTCTTCCTTTTTGCCGCATCCCGCGAAAAGAACCGCGGATGCGATCAGAACCGCCGCACCGAGCAGCAGTTTTCTTAAAGCAACACCTTTCATGTACTCCTCCTTACTTATATCTTTCTTCCGTAGCTGTAGCGAACCGCCAGCCTCATACCCAGTGTCTGGATAAGCTGAACGATAATCACAAGCACAGCCACGGTTATTATCATCACATCAGTCCTAAAACGGTTGTACCCGTACTGAATGGCAAGATCACCCAGACCGCCGCCGCCCACAGCGCCCGCCATAGCAGTGTAGCCCACAACATTAATCGCAGTGATGGCGGCACCCAGAATCAGCGAGCTCCTGGATTCGGGCAGAAGCACCTTTGTTATTATCTGACGGGGGGAAGCGCCCATGGACTGCGCCGCCTCTATCACACCAGCGGGAACCTCTTTCAGCGAGGTTTCCACTATCCTTGCCACAAAAGGCGCGGTTGAAATAACAAGGGGAACGATAGCCGCCGTTGTGCCTATGGATGTGCCCACAACTGCCCTTGTAAAGGGTATGAGCGCCACCATGAGCACGATGAACGGAGCGGAGCGGAGAATGTTGATCACCGTGCCGAGGGTTTTCTCCACCAAAGGATTAGGGAGTATGTGCCCCTTGGAGGACACCACAAGGTAAATCCCCAGCGGCAGACCGATGATATATGCCATTATGCCGGACGCGGCAACCATGTACAGAGTCTCCCACACTGCAGGGGAAACCAGACTGAGCATTTTCAGCAGGTAAACAGAATCAGGCATCCGCCCCTCCCCTGTTCAGATATGAAAAAATGAGGTTATTCCTTTTGAGATATTCGTGAGCGCGCCCGCGTTCGTCTTCCGTTCCCCTAATTTCCAGTATCAGGTTGCCGAACAGGGATGAACGCAGATGCTCAATGCTGCCGTAAAGAATGTTTATCTGTACTCCGCACTCGGTTATGAGCCCGTTTATAATAGGCTTTGAGGCAGTGTCGCCGAGGAAGTTAATACGCACAAGCTCCGCATCAGCATGAGTTGAAAGCTCCCTCATAAGATCCGCAGGCAGTTCTGCGGGGAAAACGCTGGAAACAAACTCCTTTGCCGTTTCGGACTTAGGCGAGGTGAAAACCTCCTCCACCGCGGCGTCCTCAACACATTTTGAGTCATGAAGAACGGCAACGTGTGTGCAGATCTCCTTTATCACCTTCATTTCGTGGGTGATTATGACGATGGTAAGCCCAAGCTCACGGTTTATGTCTTTAAGCAGATTAAGAATTGAGAGAGTCGTCTGCGGGTCAAGGGCGGAAGTGGCCTCATCGCAAAGAAGAACATCCGGTTTGAGGGCAAGGGCCCTTGCTATACCCACTCTCTGCTTCTGCCCTCCGCTTAGCTCCGAAGGGTAAGCGTCCGCCTTTTCAGAAAGACCCACAAGGGGGAGAAGCTCCGCAACCCGTTTTTTTATATCTGCCTTCTTTATGCCGTCAATTTCCAGAGGGAAAGCGATATTCTCCGCCACTGTCCTTGAGGCAAGGAGGTTGAAATGCTGAAATATCATCCCTATTCTGCGCCTTGCTTTGCGGAGTTCAGCGCCTGAAAGAGATGTGAGATCCTGCCCGCTGACAAGTATCTGCCCTTCCGTGGGTTTTTCCAGAAGGTTCAGGCAGCGCACCAAAGTGCTTTTGCCCGCTCCGCTGAGGCCTATTATTCCGTAAACGGAGCCTCTGGGAATATTGAGACTTACCCCTGTCAGAGCGCGCACTGAGCTTCGCCCTGTTGAGTAAACCTTGCTTAAATTGTTAATCTGAATCATCAATTTCCTCTGTATTTACCGAAAAAAGCGTTCCAAAACAAAAAGGCTAAGAGCTTTCCTGAAAAGGAACCGCTTAGCCTTGGCTTTCAAATATATCCATTTTACCTATATTTTTTATAGACTAAAACGCTGGTGCAGAAAAGTCAACAGGTTTGTTTTAATTATGACCGCACTATACGCTCAGCCGCGTCATGTGTGAAGCTGAAACTCAGAAACCGAGCAGATTCCGCACCTCATCAATTGAAGGCATTCCGTCCTGTGCACCGTGTTTGGTGGTGGAAATGGCAGCAGCAGCGTTAGCAAACCTCACCGCCCCCGCAAGCTCCATCCCCTCGCCGAGGGCATAGGCAAGCCCTGCGTTGAATGTGTCGCCCGCCGCGGTTGTGTCCACAGTATTTACCTTAAAACCCGCCACATGGGCTAGCCTGCCTTTTTCATAGATATATGCGCCGCGGCTGCCCGCCTTCATCACGACTGACCTGACCCCTTTTGCGGTGAGGGCTTTTCCGGCGGCCGCGAACCCTGATTCATCATCAGGGCGGATTCCGGTCAGCGCTTCCGCCTCTGTTTCGTTAGGAGTTATTATGTCCGCAAGCCTGAGAAGCTCGGAGGGAACATTCCCCGCCGGAGCCGGATCAAAAATTATCTCAGTCCCTGCGGCTTTTGCCGTCCTTGCCGCCTCAAGCACCGCATCCATGGGAATCTCAAGCTGAAGCAGAAGAAAATCGGCCTTTGCGATAAGCTCCTTCTTCTCTTTTATATATGCCGCATTCACCCTGCCGTTTGCCCCGGGAATTATTATTATCGAGTTTTCCCCGTTTTCATCCACAGTGATAACCGCTATGCCAGTGGAGGTTTCCTCACGGGTTATGCCTTCGGTGCTTATACCCAGCTTCCTGAAATACTCCATGTACTGCGCAGCGTAAATATCATTGCCCAGCTTACCTGTCATTACCGTTTCTGCGCCCAGTTTGGAGAGAGCAACAGCCTGATTCGCCCCCTTGCCTCCGGTGAAGGTGGAAAAAGATTCGCCCTGAACAGTTTCGCCCTTTTTCGGAAAACGCTTTGTTCTGGTCACAAGGTCTATATTGAGGCTTCCCGCCACGCAGAATCTGCTCATAAATCCTCCTTAAAGTCCTCAAGGCACCTGACGCTCTTTCTCTCTATAACTTCGCCGCCTATCATTATCTTTTCATAGGGCATACGGCTTCCTTCTTTTATTCTCTGGGTAAGAAGGCTTACCGCCTTTGAGCTTATTTTCTTTTTGGAAACGCTCACAGTGCTCAGCGGAGGCTCGGTCATGGATGATGCGGGCAGGTTGTCAAACCCCACAACGGAAATATCCTCCGGAACTGAGTACCCCTTTTCCTTGAGGGCGCGGATACACCCCATTGCTATTATATCATTCACGCAGAACAGAGCGGAAGGCATCCTGACCCCTGAGGCGAGTATTTCAAGCATATCCTTATACGCGCCTTCATATCTGGAATCCGCGGTGAAAAAGAAGCGTTCATCGGGAGTAATGCCCGCAAGCTCCAGAGACTTCACAAAACTGCGCTTTCTGTGGGCGAAGTTGCTTGTCTCCCTTTTTCCCGTGACTATGCCTATCTCCCTGTGACCCATGCGGACAAGATGGGTGACAGCATTATAAACGGATGAATCATTATTCATATCAACAAAATCAAAAGGCATGTGCGGATAAAGAAGATCTATAAAGACCAGCGGGATGTGCGACTTCAGGAAATGGGCAATATCCTCTTCGTCAAGCTCGGTTCCGAGTATTACCGCGCCGTCAGCGCCGGAGGAGTTGAGATAAGCGGTGACTTCGGAAGGGTTAAAGGAGGAAAACGCCGTGACTTCAAGGGAATAGCCCTTGCTCCCCGCCTTCATCTGCGCTCCGTCTATATAGTCGGCTATGAATGCCTTGTGGTTTTCGTTAAGTATCTGCCCGTGTTTGACAATATTAACAAAGAGCAGTGCCCTGTGTCTCTTTCTCGGCATTCCGCCCTCAAGCCCTTTGTATTTGTTTTCACGGGCTATTTTAAGGATGCGCTCCCTCGCCTCCGGTCCCACTCCGGGCTTGCCGTTCAGCACGAGGGATACGGCGGCGGGTGAAACATCTGCAAGTTTTGCGATTTCTGCTACTGTTATATTTTTTTTCATTTCATTCCTGAACCGGACGCAACATATTTGTTTTATAGTTATTATATCACATTTTAGTGGTGTTCAACTAAATTTTTAGTAAAGTTTTACTAAAATATTTACTTGATCTCTTCTTACCGTCTGGTATCATTATTTTATAAAGGGTGCTGATATGAAAAAGGGACAGCTTCTCAACAGCCGTATTTCGGCGGTTATTTCAAAAATGGGACATACGGATACCATAGTCATAGCTGACGCAGGCCTGCCCATACCCGCCTCCGCGGAAAGGATAGACCTTGCCCTCACCACAGGAGTGCCGGACTTCATCACCACCCTGCTTAATGTTCTCTCCGAGCTTCAGGTGGAGAAAATCACCATAGCAGAGGAGATAATCAAGGCGAACCACACTGTCTGGGACATGATAACCGCTGTGGTGAAGAAAACCGCCGGTTCCCAGGGCAAGCCCATCGAAACCGCCATGGTTCCCCATGAAAAATTCAAGGAAATGACCAAAAACGCAAAAGCAGTAATCCGCACAGGGGAATGCACCCCTTACGCTAATATAATCCTGCACTCCGGAGTGGTGTTCTGATGAACGCTTCCCCCCTGCTTGAGATGAAAAACATAACCAAGACATTCCCCGGGGTAAAAGCTCTGGACAATGTCTCCCTGCGCATTTTCTCAGGCGAGGCGATGGCTCTTCTCGGAGAAAACGGGGCGGGCAAATCGACCCTGATGAAAATACTCAGCGGGGTTTACTCCATGGATTCAGGGGAAATGACTTACGACGGCAAAAAGCTCATCGTGCGTGACCCTAAGGACGCTCAGAATAAAGGCATAGCCATCATCCATCAGGAGCTTAACCTCATCCCCGAACTGACAGTAAGCGAGAATATATTCCTCGGCCGTGAGCCTGTGAACCCGTTCGGCAAGATAAAATACGCCGAAATGAACACTCTGGCGGCGGAATATCTCACACGCCTCGGCGAAAAAACATCCCCCACCGCCAAGGTTTCGTCCCTCAGTGTCGGTCAGGCGCAGATGGTGGAGATAGCCAAGGCGCTTTCCATGAACGCAAGAGTGATAATAATGGACGAACCCACAGACGCGCTTACGGATGTGGAAACAGAAAATCTGTTTAAAGTAATAAACGAACTTAAAAACGACGGTAAAGCCCTCGTTTATATTTCACACAAGCTTTCCGAGGTGTTTGAAGTCTGCGACAGGGCAACAATCCTCCGTGACGGCACGCTTGTTGATGAAAAGCCCGTGGCAGAGCTAGATGAAGAGAGCATAATCCAGCTTATGGTGGGCAGACCCCTCCTTGAGAGATACCCTAAGTCCGACTGCGCGCAGGGGGAAGTTGTTTTCGAGGCGGACAGCCTCAGCAACCATCTGGTTCGTGACATCAGCTTTAGGGTGAAAAAAGGCGAAGTTGTAGGGATAGCAGGGCTTATGGGCTCAGGCAGAAGCGAAGTCGCCAAAACGGTCTTCGGTGTGCTCCCGCTCACGAAAGGGGAGATCAGGCTGAACGGAAAACCGCTGAAAATAACCCATCCGGCGGATGCCATACTGGAAGGCATATCTTACGTATCAGAAGACAGAAAACAGCTCGGGCTGATTCTCGGCATGAGCATAAAAGAGAACATCACCCTGCCCGCCCTGAAAAAATATCAGAATGCGTTCAGGCATGTTTCATATGATAAAGAGACGGAAACATCAAAAGAATACATAAAAAAGATGTCCATAAAAACCACAGGCCCCTCACAGAAGGTGGTGAACCTCAGCGGAGGAAACCAGCAGAAGGTGGCGATAGCCAAAGGAGTGGTCACCGAACCCAAGGTGCTTATTCTGGATGAGCCCACAAGAGGCGTGGACGTCGGCGCAAAGAAAGAGATATACGAACTGATAAACCTGCTCAAGGCGGACGGAATGGCTATTATACTCATCTCTTCCGAACTGCCGGAGGTTCTGGGCATGAGCGACCGCATACTCGTAATGAGCGCCGGACGCATAGCGGGCGAACTCAGCAGAAGTGATGCCACGCAGGAAAAAATAATGACGCTCGCCATAAGCGGGCTTACGCATACCGCCTGATAAATACATGAAGACGGGGTTATTTATATGAAAATGACGGTTAAGGAATTTCTGATCAGGTTCAGACCGCTTCTGGGTCTGTTGATTCTCGCTGTGATAGTCTCGCTTCTGAGTCCGAGATTTTTCACCGTCAGCAATATCCTCAACGTTCTGCGCCAGACATCCATTAACGCAGTCATGGCCGCAGGCATGACATTCGTCATCCTAACAGGCGGAATTGACCTTTCCGTGGGTTCCATACTCGCCATTTGCGGCGCAGTTGCCGCATTCATGATCTCAAGCGGGTTTGACCCTTATATAACCATAGCTACCACCCTTCTTCTAGGAACTGTTCTGGGAGTTTTCGCGGGGGTAATCATCACAAAGGGAAAGGTTCAGCCGTTCATCGCGACCCTTGTGGCGATGACTCTTCTCAGGGGCGCAACCCTCGTTTTCACGGACGGCAAGCCCATTTCAACCGGATTTGACGAAGGCTCGGATGTTTTCGCATGGTTCGGCACAGGCTATGTTCTGGGGATTCCCGTTCCCGTTTTTCTGATGATTCTTGTTTTTGCCGTTTCATACTATGTACTTAAATACACCCGCTTCGGCAGGTATGTTTATGCTGTCGGCGGAAATGAGGAAG
>JBFWJG010000083.1:0-7524 GCA_050253335.1 Deferribacterales bacterium
CGAGAACGACATGCATACCGCCCTGAAGGTCCAGTCCGAGTTTCATATTCTTGCCATACGGCAGAACGGAAATAACAGCCCAGACCGCTACAATCAAAATGATGATCCATCTGGTCTTTAGTTTCATTAGGTTTATTTCTCCCCGGCGGCAGCGGAGGCAACACTTGCTACACCGCTTTTAGCGGATTTGACTTTAACGCCGTCAGCTATTTCGACTATGAAGGTGTTCTGGTCGGCGACTCTTTCTATTTTGCCGTAGATACCACCGGCGAGGATAACTTCGTCTCCTGCTTTAAGCGCATCAAGCATTTCAGCGTGTTTTTTCTGCCTTTTCTGCTGGGGTCTGATAAGCAGAAAGTAAAATATCGCGAAAATGAGAATAAGGGGTAGAAGCTGAATTAATGCTCCGCCCTGACCGGGCTGTGCGTTTGCAGCCAACATAGTACCGTTAAACATTGTCTCCTCCGAAACTGATTTTATCCAGAATTTCCTTTTTGAAATCCTCAAAGAACCCATTATTTATAGCATTTCTTGCCCGTTTTACAAGAGAAAGATAGAAGTGCAGATTGTGGATGGAATTGAGCTTGAGAGCCAGAAGCTCGCCCGATTTATACAGGTGTCTCAGATACCCGCGTGAGAAATTGCGGCATGTGTAGCACCCGCATTCCGCGTCCACCGGTTCGTCAGAGAGCCTGTGTCTGGCCGCTTTTATGTGCAGCTTGCCGTTGTTTGTGAAAAGCAGGGCATTGCGGGCGTTTCTCGTGGGCATAACGCAGTCGAACATATCCACGCCCCGCTCTATTCCGTTCAGCAGGTCTTCCGGCGTGCCGACACCCATAAGGTAGCGGGGCTTGTCCGCAGGCATGTAGTCGGTTATGAAATCAGTTATCTCATACATCGTGGGTATGTCCTCCCCCACGCTGAGGCCGCCTATCGCGAATCCGTCAAAGGGGAGGGCGCATATCTGTTCCGCGCTGCGCTTTCTCAGGTCGGGGAAAACTCCCCCCTGAATTATGCCGAACAGCGCCTGATCCTCTCTGGTTTTTGCTTTGAGGCATCTTTCCGCCCAGCGTGTTGTGAGCTCAAGGGATTTTTCAACGTATATCTTCTCGCTGGGGTAGGGCACACACTCATCAAACGCCATCATTATGTCTGCGCCGATCTTCTGCTGTATCTCCATCGATTTCTCAGGGGAGAGAAAAAGCTTGCTGCCGTCAAGGTGGGAGCGGAACTCGACCCCTTCCTCATTTATCTTATTCAGCTTGGCAAGGCTGAAAACCTGAAACCCGCCGCTGTCTGTCAGGGTGGGTTTGTTCCACGAATTGAACTTCGCCAGTCCGCCGAAATGCGCCACAGTGTCCTCGCCGGGGCGGAGGTGGAGGTGGTAGGTGTTGCCGAGAATTATCTGAGCGCCTATTTCATCCAGTTCACGTGGGGCGACACCCTTGACCGAGCCCACAGTGCCCACGGGCATGAAAATTGGCGTTTCGATCTCGCCGTGGGGGGTGACAATGCGCCCTGCGCGGGCTTTTGACTTTGTGCTGGTTTTTTCCAGTGTGAATCTGAGCATTATATTTCCTGTCTGATATTTTTGAAATTTCAGGTAGCTTTATTTTATGAACATGGCATCGCCGTAGCTGAAAAACCTGTATCTTTCCGCCACTGCGTGTGCGTATGTGTTCAGCATGAAGTCCCGTCCGGCAAATGCGCAGACCAGAACGAACAGTGTTGATTTGGGCAGGTGGAAGTTCGTTATGAGAGCGTCCGCCGCTTTGAAGGAGTAACCGGGCTTGATGAAGATGTCCGTTTCGCCGCTTCCCGCACGGGTTATGCGCTTTTCATCGGTTACGGACTCCATTGTCCGCATGGCTGTTGTCCCCACGCAGATAAGCTTTTTCCCTTCATTTCTGAGGCTGTTTATCCTGTCTGCGGTTTCAATGCTAACGTGATAACGCTCTGAGTGCATGCGGTGATCTTCCAGATGATCTGCCTTCATGGGGCGGAAGGTTCCTATGCCCACATCGAGTGAAACCTCAAGTATCTCCACACCCTTGTTCCGCAGTTTGTTCAAAGTGTCATCAGTGAAGTGCAGTCCCGCGGTGGGTGCGGCTACTGACCTTGCTTCCTTGGCGTAGACTGTCTGATAGCGGATTTTGTCCTCATCGCTGTCATCCCTGCGGATATACGGAGGAAGGGGAACATGCCCCCATTTTTCCATCACCTCTTCCGGTGTATGAGTGAGGAAGCGGACTGTGCGGAGCCCTTCATCAAGAAATTTCTCGATTTTTATTACCGCTTCGCCAACATTAACCTCCGTCCCTTCCTTCACCTTGCCTCCCGTTAGGGCTGTGAACGAGAAATCGGAAATTTTATCCAGCAGAAATATCTCCACCCTTCCGCCTGTGGGCTTGAAGCCTTCAAGACGGGCGTTCATCACACGGGTGTTATTGATAACAAGGAAATATTCATCATCTATAAGTTCGGTAATATTATGAAAAAGCAGATCACGGGCAGTTCCCGCCCTGTCCGCAAGGAGCAGGCGTGAGCCGCCCCTTGTCTCGGGAGGATATTGGGCTATAAGTTCTTCAGGGAGCGGAAAATCGAACAGTTCCGCAGGGGTTTTCATCAAACGTTCCGTCTTATGAATTCCTTAACCGCCTCTGCGTCATTGGGCATGTCGGCGACTTTTCTCGGCAGACCTTCCAGCTTCACTATTCCGGCGGGTTTTTCAGGCGCTTTGCCTGTCGCTTTCACAACCACATCGGGAAATTTTGCCGGATGCGCCGTGGAGAGGCATATGACAGGAGACTCTGTCTCAAGCCTGAGCCCTGCCGCCACTCCGCATGCGGTGTGGGGATCCAGTGTGTATCCTGTGGTTTTATAGAATGAGGCTATGACAGCCTCTGTTTCTTCATTTGTGGCGGAGTAAGTGCCGAATTCCTGCTGAACTTTTGCTGTGTCGGTTTCGGGGAACTTTATTCCTTTCTCCGTTTTCAGTGTTTTCATAAGGCTTTCGACCTTGGCAGCATCCTGATTATAGAAGAAGTAAAGATAACGCTCAAAGTTGCTTGCTATCTGTATGTCCATTGAGGGGCTGTAGGTTGCCACAACCTCTCTGGAGGTGTAATCCCCGTCGTTTATGAAGCGGCTGAGGATGTTGTTTTCGTTTGTGGCGAGTATGAATTTCTCAACAGGCAGACCCATGAGCTTTGCGTAATATCCGGCGAAAATGTTGCCGAAGTTCCCCGTGGGCACTATGAAGACCGGCTTTCTGCCGTTTTCCGCCGAGCGGAACGAGCACCAGAAGTAATATACTATCTGCGCCAGAACCCTTGCCCAGTTTATGGAGTTTACTGCGCCGAGTGAGAAATCATGCTTGAATTTCAGGTCGCCGAAGATCTCTTTGACGATATCCTGGCAGTCATCAAATGTGCCTGTGACTGCGAGGTTGAAGACATTTTCATCGGTTACTGAGGTCATCTGCATTTCCTGCACAGGGCTGACCCTGCCTTTGGGGTGCAGAATGAAGATGCGGATATTTTTCCGGCCTCGCACGCCGTAGATGGCCGCGCTGCCTGTGTCGCCGCTGGTGGCGCCGACTATATTGAGCTTCTCGCCCCTTTCCTCAAGTATATGCTCAAACAGGTTTCCGAGGAACTGGAGAGCTATGTCCTTAAAGGCGAAAGTGGGGCCGTGGAAGATTTCCGCTATGTACAGTCCGCCCTTTTTGACAACGGGGATAACCTCCTCCGTGTCAAAGGCGGCGTAGCTTTTTTCGATAATCTCTTTCAGCGTCAACGGCTCGATGTCCGTGGCGAAGCGGCTTATGATCTCGTAAGCAAGCGAGGGATACCCCAGTGCCGAAAGCTTTGTCAGCTCATCCGCAGTGAATGCGGGAACACTTTCAGGCACAAGCAGACCGCCGTCATCGGCAAGCCCCATCATAACCGCGTCTTTAAAAGAAACAGCGGGAACTTTCCCCCGTGTGCTTACGTATCTCATAATTATTAACCTACAAGCTCAAGAGCAGAGAAGAAGTATGCGATTTCTGTTGCTGCGGTTTCGGGTGCGTCGGAACCGTGAGTTGCGTTGTTGTCGATGTTTTTGCCGAACTCTTTTCTGAGCGTGCCTTCTGCCGCTTCTGCGGGGTTAGTTGCGCCCATGAGGTTTCTCCATTCTTTAATGGCTCCCTCTTTTTCAAGAACCATAACCACACAGGGGCCGCTGCTCATGAAGCTGGTGAGATCATTGAAGAAGGGTCTTGCGCTGTGAACTGCGTAGAAGCCTTCAGCCTCTTTTTTTGACATGAATATTTTTTTGAGGGCAACAATTTTGAAGCCTTCTTTTTCGATGCGGGCAAGGATGTTGCCTGTGTTGCCGGCGGCAGTTGCATCAGGTTTTACGATTGCGAAAGTTCTTTCCATTTCAGACCTCCATATACTAAAGCAAGCTATATAAACAGAACTGAGTGGAAAAATCAACCGTTTCAGGCGGAATTCGAAGGGAAAAGGAGACGGCGGCCGGGTAAAAGCCGCCTTTTTATGTGAGAATGTTCTTTTATTCCAGTATAAGCGCGAGAAAAGACAGATTTTTGTCAGTCTTGTTGGCTATGGAGTGCGACTCGCCTTTGGCGGTGATCATCATGTCGCCGGGGGTGAGAACATCTTCCTGCCCGTTGTCGTTGACTTCGGCGAATCCGTCCAGAAGAACGTAAATCTCCATATCATTTTCATGGCGGTGATAGCCTACGGATGCTTCAGGAGGGAGATCCATGAAAGCGAAGGCCATAATCTGCCCTCCGTACTGTTTGGCCGCCTCATAAGGAATCTGCACGGCGGTTCCGGTCCCCCCTCTGGGTTTTTCGATATGCTTCGCCTCAATTTCGCTAACACGTACTATCATATAGCCTCCTTGGGTTTATACACGGAAGTATAAATCATCTGAGCGTCAAGATAGTATATATTATCGGTTTTGTAACCTTTTTCCTTCAGGAACTGATAGGCCAGCCTGCATTCCCTGCCGGATTTGCAGTAAAGGACGGTTTTCCTGTCATCAAGGATTTCAGCCGCCACTTTGCGGAAGGCCTGAGGCGGGATGTTCTCCGCTCCTTTCAGGTGGTGCATCTTAAAATGGGCGGAGTCTGATAAATCTATCAGGCGGAGATTCTGCCTTGTTTTGAGCAGACGCATCAGGTCATCAAAGTCGATTGCGCCGTTTTCAAGCTCTTCCTGTCTGGTCATACGGGTATAGATATAAGAAAAAGCCGTAAGAAGCAAAGCTCCTCCCAGCCCGATTAATAAACTCTCCAGCATAATAAACCCCGTGAACGCACGTTCTTAATTAATTATGCACAAATGATCTTAAAAAATAAAGCGGAAATGAACGCCTGAATAAAAAAGGTTTTTAAAAAAAGCATGTACAGATTTTGCGCTTCCTATTAAAATCATGTATTATTCCGGTAAAGGAGACTGAAGATTTGAAACTGAGAGTCGGCAGCGGGTTTGATGCCCACAGGTTTGCAGAAGACAGAAAGCTTATTATCGGCGGCGTGGAGATCCCTTATGAAAAAGGGCTGGCGGGGCACAGCGACGCGGATGTTCTTCTTCACGCCCTCACGGATGCCATAGCAGGCGCGGCTCTCCATACCGATATAGGCGGTCTTTTTCCGGACACCGATAATAAGTATAAGGGAATAGATTCCCGCATCCTGCTGAGGGAGGCCGTCCGTCTGGCCGCTGAGAAAGGGTGGAGGATCGTCAACGCCGATTCCACCATAATAGCGCAGGCGCCGAAAATGGCTCCATATATATATGATATGCGCAGGAACATAGCGGAAGATCTCGCTGTATATATAGATGAGGTAAGCGTCAAGGCGACAACAACGGAAAAGATGGGTTTTACCGGAAGAGGCGAGGGTATTGCCGCTTCCGCGACCGTTCTTATAGAAAAAATATAATTTATTTGAGGTTGATATGAAGAAATTACTGGTATTTGTACTGCTGCTGGCTTCAGTAACGGCTTTCGCAGGAACAATCAAACTCGGGGCTCTTTTTTCAGTGACGGGTCCCGCGGGCTATCTCGGTCTTCCCGAAAAGCAGACTGTGGAAATGCTGGTTGATCAGGTTAACGCCGCAGGCGGAATCAACGGCGATAAGATTGAACTTGTTTTCTATGACACGCAGGGGGATGAAAACAGAACCCTCAGCTACTTCAAGCGTCTTGCCACAAAGGATAAGGTTGTGGCTGTCCTCGGCCCGACCAGAACCGGCTCAACTCTGGTAATAAAAGACCTTGCAGAGAGGTTTAAGCTTCCTCTCATCTCCTGCGCCACAAGCCAGCAGATTGTCACCCCCGTGAACAAGTATGTCTTCAAGACAGCCCAGTCCGATACCCTTGTGGTGGAAAAACTGTTCGAGCACCTTGTCAAAAGCGGCAAGAAGAAGATAGCGATCATCACCGAGCAGAGCGGATACGGAACCACAGGCAGGGAAGCTCTTCTTGAGGTTGCGCCTAAATACGGCATAAATATAGCCGTTGAAGAAAAGTTCCGCGATACGGATAAGGATATGACCAGCCAGCTTGCGAAAATCAAAGCGGCGGATGTGGATGCGGTAATATGCTGGGGCGTGGGGCCTGCTCCCGCAATAATAGCGCGTAATGCCAAGGCTCTCGGCATGGGCAATATATATATGACGCAGGGCGCGGCCTCAGCCAAGTTTATCGAGCTTGCGGGCGACGCTGCTGACGGCATAAAGCTCACAGCGGGCAGAATCATAGTTGCTGATCAGCTCCCCGAAGGCGACAGATACAAAAAGGTGCTCATGGATTACAAAAAGAACTTTGAATCCAGGTTCAATGCTCCCGTAAGCGCTTTCGGCGGACATGCCTATGATGCGTTCCATATATTTAGGACAGCCTATGAAAAATCCAAAGGCGACCTGAATAAGCTTCCCGCAGAGATAGAGAAGGTGAAAGGATTCATCGGCATAGCCGGAGAATTCAATATGTCTCCCGCGGATCACACGGGGCTCACCAAGGATGCGTTTGTTATAGTTGAGATCAGAAACGGCAAATTTGTTCTCGCAGAATAGTTAAATGGCTTGTGACACACAGTAAATAAAAAAGTTAAATTTTTTCAAAATAAACGGTTGACTTCTTTCCGCCGTTTTCGTATAACTACCTTCCGCCGCACGGGAGACCGGGTGGCGGAAGGGTCTAAAACCCTGATATGAAAGACGAACTAAAAGTTAAAAGTTTTCTTAAAAACCTGTTGACTTAACTCGCAGCTTTCTTTATAACAATCTTCCGCTTCGGGACGGGCTTGAGTGCCACAGAAGGGAGCGGATTTAGTTTTCCAAATGTGTTTGACAGAAGAATAAGTCGTTAAGGCGGTTGATAAAACTTTTTAAAAAAGTAGTTGACATCTTTAGCGGAATTTCTTATAACTACCTTCCCTTGGTGATGAGCTTTTTGGTTTTGAGCTGAGCGGGAAGTTGTTTGAAAGAGAATTTTGCTGAGGGTTTT
>JBFWJG010000084.1:0-7467 GCA_050253335.1 Deferribacterales bacterium
GCTGCCTATGTAAAGCATTATGAGAAGAAATAAAAATTCCAAGTACAGCATGGTGTACCTCCGTGATTTTCCGCAGAAAGAGTCGTTTCCGCGGTTCTATAAGAGGTATCATATATGTTTTGTTTGATAGTTAAAGTATTCGGAATAAAAGGATATTTTGAATTTTAAGCATATTCTGCACATTTTGCTCACAATCAGGGCAGTTTGCCGGTATATTATGACTTTTCATTTTCTGTTTGGCAAAAAAGGGGGCGGTTTCTGGGCAGTGTGGCTGTTTACGGCGGATTATTCTTCATAGCGTTTCTTGCGGCGAGCATTTTTCCCGCTCAGTCCGAGGCTGTTCTGGCCGGGCTCATAACAGGGGGCTATCCGATCTTTCTTCTGCTTGCTTCCGCCACGGCGGGCAATGTTCTGGGTTCTGTTTTCAACTGGTTTCTGGGAAAAGAGGCAGTGAGGTTTTCGGACAGGAAATGGTTTCCCGTTAAGCAGGAGAAACTGGAAAAAGCCCGAAGCTGGTACTGCAGATACGGCAGATGGTCTCTGCTTTTGAGCTGGGTTCCTGTGATAGGCGATCCGCTCACCCTTGCCGCCGGACTGATGCGGGAGAGGCTGCTTTTTTTCATTCCCATAGTGTTCATCGCAAAACTCGGCAGATATATCGCCGTCTGGCTGGCCGTGCGCGGGATTGCAGCCTGAGGATTTATCTGAACTGCCCGTAAGAAGCTTTTGAGTGCGGCTGTTTTTTTCTGTGTACATTCCGTGCATAGATATTAAATTATACCAGTAAGGACTGAATTCAAAAGCGAGGCGCTTATGAGAAACATTTTTCTGCTGATCATATGTCTGCTGTGGTTTTCTCCCGCTGCTGATGCCCAGAGCTTAAAGTCTTCGGACTACCCTCTGCGGATCTCAACCGTTGCCTCCGGTCTGGAACATCCATGGGGCATGGCTTTTCTCCCTGACGGCCGCATACTGGTCACAGAGCGTCCGGGGCGGATGCGTCTGGTTTCTTCCGGCGGAAAGGTCTCTCCGCCTTTATCCGGTCTTCCGCAGGTTTATGCGGCAGGGCAGGGCGGTTTGCTGGATGTCGCTGCCGACCCTCAGTTCAGCCGAAACTCCCGAATCTTCTTCTCCTTCTCTGAGCTCCGGAACGGACTGGCATCCACAGCAGTTGCACGCGCTGAGCTCCGCGGCAGTTCCCTTGAAAATGTTCAGATAATCTTCCGCCAGCTCCCCAAAGTGCCCGGCAGAAACCATTGGGGCTCAAGGCTTGTGTTCGCGCCGGACGGCACACTTTTTGTCACTCTGGGCGACAGGTTCGACTACAGGGATCAGGCGCAGAACCCGCAGAATCATATAGGTAAAGTTGTGCGTATAAATACGGACGGCTCACCCGCATCCGGCAGTCCGTTTGTCGGGAAAGCCGGAGCTCTGCCCGAAATCTGGTCATACGGCCACCGCAATGTTCAGGGGGCGGCCATTGATCCTTCCTCCGGAAAATTATGGACAGTTGAGCACGGACCCAGAGGCGGGGACGAGCTTAACCTTACGGAAGCGGGTTTCAATTACGGATGGCCGGAAGCGAGTTACGGCTCCCATTACAGCGGTATAACCATTCCGGACAGCCACGCTGAAAAGGGCTTTCGGGAGCCCGTTTATCAATGGACTCCCTCTTTAGCTCCCAGCGGACTTATGTTTTACACCGGCGGCGGTTTTCCTGAGTGGAGAGGGAACGTGTTCTTGGGCACACTGGCAGGAAAAAGCCTTGTGAGGCTGACTCTGTCTGACGGAAATGTTGTTTCCGAGGAAAGGCTTCTGACTGAGCTTGGCGAGCGTCTGCGCGATGTCCGCCAAGGGCCGGACGGGTGGATTTATCTGCTGACCGATAACAAAAACGGACGTATTCTGCGTCTGGAAAGAGAAGCTGAATAAACAACAGCGAAATGCCCGAAACCTGCGGCCGTCATGCTGTTTCTGCACTATATTCTGCTGTGTGCCTTGTCGTTTAATGTCCACGGCCTCCTGACTGATGTTATAATGATTCTTAGGAGAGTATTACCGGAACGTTAAAAACAGCCAGAAGGAAATAGAAATGCTGGAAACTGCCGCAGTGCTTTTTTTGCTCATGATTATCTTTGGATTCCTTGGATATTGCGTTATCTTTGTTTTTTATATTCTGAAAATGCTCATTCCTTTTGTTTTCCGCATTGCTTATGCGGTTCTTTTCTTTGTTTCACCCATAAAACCGGGAGTTCCGGAGTCATGTTACGGCACATATAAGGTCAGATATTTGAAATGGAATGATGAGTATGGGAGAACTTACTGCACTGATGATAAAGATGTTATTGTCAAGAAAATGAACTTTGGATTCATGGGTGATAAAGTTTATACAGATACTCACATCCTTCTCCCGGGGAACAATGTCTGGTCTGAGAGCGTTTTCGGGATTGCAGCTTCGGAAGGGAAAGTGTCCTATGAACTTCATGGATGGTTTACACTCTGCGGCAGCGGCAGCGCACGGCATCCGAACGGACGCAAACTGTTGTTCGATATAAAGATGACTAAGATAAGCAACAGAATCCTGAAGCGGGCTTTCAGCTGTCTTCAGGAGAAAAAGGATAGCATGTCATAACATGCTTGATGCAACGAAGAAAAAATGGAGGCGGCGGTTCCATTATATTGGATTTTGCTGTCCGAAAATGGATTTTAAATTAGTGTAAGTTATTGTTGAATATTGATTGATTATTTTTATCCCATTTCGTTGATTGTCCGTATCGGGACAGATTATCCTATATTTTAGGCACCGTTTTGGGCACTAAATTTTGCCCCTGAAAATCAAAACTGCAAAAATGATATGTCCGTTTTCGGACTTGAAATCCATGTCTGGACACAGTTTTGTATATCATTTTCCTTCCTTAAAGTCCATATCCGGATTGCGGTTCGATTTCTAGATGCGAAATCAAATTCTGAGATATGATTCTGATATGCGGTGAATCTTGTTTCTGTACAAAACTTATAAACAGTTCTTTAAATATTGAGGGATAGTTGCCTTGACTTCTGCTTTTTTTGAACAGCTCAGAGCAGTTTGTATAATTGCTTTAAGATTATTATCCCAATCCTTTTCTTCACAAGAGTTTAACGGGTAACCCCCGACTTTCGCTGTTCCGGTCTTAATAGTAAATTTAATATGCGGTTTACCTTTTACATATTTAAAGATGCTGTCATAATCATCAACTTTATCTATAAACTGCCAAAATTTTTCTGCATTTATCACTGTATATTGTTTGCATCCTTTTAAAATAAGCAAAAAAATATCGTAATCTTTAAGACTATTTTCAGTGATCTGGAAATAATCACTTGTATAACGTACATAGACTTTCATTGTATTAACCTCCTTATTCTTCAAACCCCAATTCCACTATACATAAGTCCAGCAGTTTATTTTCTGCTCTCCCTTTTATAGAGATGAAAAATCCTGCCACATTTATTAATACTCTCTATCTGTTTTTTCTCTTTTATTCCAAAGTTTTCCCATCACTTTTCTCTCTTTTTCAAAGAGCTATTCATTGATAAAAAATGATTTCTGACACTGGTTTAATAATTGGCATAGTTTACCTCTCAATAATAAATGTAGCAATGTTATTCGTAAAATTCATCAACATTCTTTAGCGTATGGGGCGGTTTTCCTGGAAAAGAACCCTGCTACCTGAGAAATTACACATTCTTATTAAATCTATTAATGATTCTTAGGTTCCATTTCACTTTTCTATACGCAGTATTTTTGTTACTATTTAGACGAAAAAACATGCGGAGGTTCGGGATGCGTTGGCTCATTTTTATTTTTCTTCTTTTTTCCCTGATAAATACAGCTTTTGCCGGTTCAGGCAGTGCGAGGTTTTCTGTTCTCCCCGCACCGCCTATGTTATCTGTCAGTATCGGCTTTGAGGAGGCTTCAGGCAACAAGGCGCTGGATGCTGAAGAGTTCGGCGCTGTAATTGTCAAAGTAACCAATTCCGGTCAAGGTGATGCCTTTGATGTTATGGCGCAGCTTAACCCTGAGAAGCAGTTTAATGGCTTTGATGTGCCTTCCTCAATTGATATTGGCACTGTTCCCGCAGGCAAAACGGTTGAAAAGAGGATTTCGATTAACACTACAGATCAGCTTGAGACAGGCGTTTATAAGCTTGGCATAAGCGTTAAGGAGCTTAACGGCTTCAACCCAGCTCCCACAGGCATAGCCTTCAATACTAAGGAATATAGAGCGCCTAAGCTGGTTGTTGCTGATATGAGCGTGCTTGACTCCTCCAGAAACGGGCGTATTGAGCCTATGGAGAATGTTGAGATAAAGGCTCGCATACAGAACGTAGGCGCTGGCGATGCGTTTGATGTTAATGCCGACATATTGCCCGGTAATAATGTTTATCTCGGCGGAGACAGAAAAAGCAGTTTTAATCTGGGCACAGTGGCTTCCGGTCAGTATATGGATGTGTCATTTATAATATATACAAACAGCATGATAGCTGACGGAGAAAGGGTTCCGGTTGATGTGAATATTACTGAGAAGAAACGCCGCTTTGGAGCAAGCACTCCCTTGCAGCTTGTGATGAGCAACAAAAACACAGGCGGCGGTTTTGTGACTGTACAGGCAGCGGAAGAGAAAAAAGAGACCGTTGTTCCTGTCGCCGGACTTTCTACAGGGGTGGACACAAAGGTTCCTGTAGGTCTGAAAAAGGCTGGCAGGTATGACGTTGCAGTTGTGATAGGCAACTCACGCTATTCCAACGCTCCGGATGTAGACTTTGCACTTAACGATGCCAGAGTGATGAAGCAGTACCTCATAAAAACCTTCGGCTTTGACGAAGGGAACATCAGATCCGCCGAGGACGCTTCTCTCGGCAAGTTCTACGAGATTTTCGGCAACACAGCAAGCATAAAAGGCAAGCTGTTCAATTACATAAAACCCGGTATATCAAATGTTTTTGTATACTACGCAGGCCACGGAGCGCCGGATCTCGATTCCTCAGAAGCATATATTGTGCCCGTGGATGCCAACACCCATTATCTTTCCAGCTCCGGCTATAAGCTTCAGACATTCTACAGCAACCTTGACAAGATGCAGGCAAAGAAAATCACAGTTGTGATTGATGCCTGCTTCTCCGGTGATTCAGCGGCAGGTATGCTTTTTAAAGACATCAGCCCCGCTATGGTAAAGGTTAAAAAGCAGTATGAGAAGCCGAAGCTTGCGACACTGTTGACCAGTTCAGGTTTTGCTGAGGTTTCCAGCTGGTATCCGGAAAAACGCCACTCTATGTTTACCTACTGGTTCCTGAAAGGCTTGCAGGGAGATGCGGATCTGAACGGGGATAAGACGGTTACGCTGCTTGAGATGAAGAAATACGTAACTGACAATGTACCGTATGAGGCCAGAAAGCTTCACGGCATCAATCAGAATCCTGTGGTTGACGGCAGTGATGAAGATGTTCTGGTTGTTTTGAAGTAGGTTTGGGATGCTGAAAAGTCTGATATGTATTTTGCTGATCTTGATAGCGGCGCAGGGTTACTGTGGCGATGGAAGGCTTGTGAAAGGCGTTACTGCTGACGGTTCCTGCGCTGTTGTGGGAATGACTGCGGAGCAGGCGAGGCTGACCGCACTGCAGAATGCCCGCATGGGTGTTATAGAGAAGGTGGCAGGGGTAAAGGTGAGCTCCAGCACAGTTGTTACGGACGGCAGGATGGCGGCTGATTTTATCAGGGTTTATGCCAGTGGCTACATAGTAAAAGAAGACAGTCAGTGGCATGATTTGAGGCAGTATAACGCAGGCGGAGTGCCTGTTGCTGAGTATAGCGTTACGGTGACTGCGGATGTATACGTGCCGGAGAAAAAGAACATACTCGGCCTGAAGGCGGAGCTGAATAAGATGCTTTTCAGAGAGGGCGAAAAGGCTGAGCTGAAGATAAATGTTAAGAAGGACGCAAGGCTTGCGGTATTTAATATCAGGGCGGATGACAAGGTGCAGATGCTTTTTCCAAGTCAGTATACAAAGAGAGAGACGTTAAAGGCCGGTGAGACGTTTGTTTTCCCGGGTGATGATGCTCCTTTTGAGCTTGTTATGGGTACGCTGGAGGGACACAGGGCGGACTCAGAGGCTTTTCTGGTCGCGGTGCTTCCGGCAGAATCAAAGCTGCCTTTCAGTGTGCGTTTTGATAATAAACTATATGATTTTTCTGAGTTTTTCGCGGCATATGCACATATAGCGGATGATACAGAGGATTCGCTTATTGCCTATACAGTGCTGAGTGAGGGGAAATAGCATGAAATATGCTTTAGTTATACTGTTGGCTTTTTTTAGTTTAAATGTTTTTGCTGCAGAGAATGTTAATTCGAGATTACAGCAGGAGGGTAACAGGGGTGTTCTGCGGTATGACTTGAAGGGTGAACCGAATGAGGATGCGGAAGTGAATTTCTCAGTGGAGATTGAGGGGAAGAAGTATACGCAGGAACAGCTTAGTGTCAGTGGTGATGTGGGCAAGGTTGTCACCGGAAGTAATAAAGTAATCTACTGGGATGTGCTGAAGGACTTTCCGAGGGGACTTGTGGGTAATGTCAACTGGTTTCTGGATGTCGGCGGAAAAGGGTATTATTATATAGATCCGGCGACCGGCCTTATGTGGCAGGATAATGAGGACGCAATAACTGTTAAAAGGGACTGGGAAGGAGCTGAACAGTATTGCAGCAGTCTGACACTTGCCGGTTACAGCGACTGGTATCTTCCCTCAATAAAGCAGCTTGAATCAATTATAGATAAAAGCCGCTACCCTGCAATGAAACAAGGCTTTAAAAACGTAGCTGCATATGATTATCGATCGTCCACTACAATTGCCAGCCTCTCATCAGATGCATGGTACATCTACTTCCTCAACGGCGAAGTCTTCTACAGCTCTAAGACAACTAACAGCTATGTTCGTTGTGTGCGCAGCGGACAGTGACTTGAGGTGGGCTTTTACCCTGCCTTTTTGCGGTCTTGTTTAAACAAGGCCGACTTCCTGAGCTTTGCTCAGGATCGCGCAAAAAAAGTCCCATGAGGGTCATTGCGAGGAACATGGTGACGAAGCAGTCTCAATAGCTTGAGAGATTCTTCACTGGTAGTTCAGAATGACGGCAGTGGAGCGGCGAAGCGAAACAAAACCTCCAATGACGGCGAATCCGGGCTTGCTATGCATTATGGCTTTAGTAGAATCAATGAATGGGGCAGGTGTCGTAAGCGGCTCTAATCGGGTTAATCGAGGCGGCAGTTGGAACAACAAACCGCAGCTCGTCCTTTCCGCCATTCGCAGCTACGGCTCGCCGGACTACAGGAGCTTCCTCCTCGGTTTTCGCTTAGCGAATTTGGGCAGGTGTTGCAGAATTTGTGGAACTTGGATTTTAATAAACATTAAATTTATGGAGGCGGCGGGAATCGAACCCGC